>JAESSR010000031.1 GCA_016764015.1 Phycisphaerales bacterium | reverse complement strand
GAAATGGTGGGGCTGGAGGCCATTCTGAAGGTGGCGGTGGTGGAAACGGCGGGTGTGGTGGTTGGTCAGAAGGCCAAGGTTGTGGTGGTGATGGTGCCAATGGGGGGAACGGGCGGCCGCCAGGCCGAGGCGGACGGCATGGTGAAGGCGCTAGTTGCAACGGGAAAGTTGGCCGGTCAGGAACATTTATTCATCGAGCTATCGGACTTATTCCAGAAGGACTTTACAATTTCGATGGCTTAGAATCTCTGGCTGTTATTGCAGTTCATCCCAATTTAACTCTTGTTGATATCGTTCCAGATATTGAAGTGTGGCACGATTTACCTAGCCCGTTGTTTAGCGTAGCAAATATGAATGCAATACAAGGCCCTGTTGTATTAGATCAAAATCACTATCGATATGATTGCGTGCTACATCCCAATTCACTATTGGCAGAACGATTGCGATTGACCATTGAGGCGTATGCTATCGATGATGTTCCGTATGTTCATGCCGGCTTCGGGATTAACGGAGCGATTCAACCAACGCCATCACTCCCGATTTCGCTCGGAAACGGTTCTGTGCTCTATGAGTTTACAATCGTTCGACCGGCCGATGGATTACCGTTTGGATCGTACCTTGATATGTTCCAACTCGAGTTGCACGATGTCATCGTGACACGATTCGAAGTCGTTGATCTTGGAGTCAAAGGCGATCTCAATCTAGATCAACAAGTCAATATTCTTGACCTAGGAATCGTTGTTCAGAACCTAAACAGCACCGGGAATGTTGGTGTTGAAAATGGCGATGCCAATCTTGATGGCGTAGTCGATAGTGCTGATGCAACAACTGTTATTCAAGGAATGTCTGAGTAATAAGTTATTCTAGAGTTTTCATAGACCTTTGGCGTGCCTCCATGCGAGGCACGCCTTTTTCGATTGAAACTGATAGTTCGGAATCCCAATAACCTCTTTGGAGGTTTCTCATGCGATCAACATTCGTCTCATATCTACTCTGGTTCCCCGGCTTATTCGGAATCTGTGGCATCCACCGCTTCTACAACGGCAAATGGATCACCGGGCTCCTCTACCTCTTCACCTTTGGGTTCCTCTTCATCGGCCAACTCATTGATCTCCTCCTCATCCCATTGATGACCCGCCGGGCGAACTTCAATGCTCGTGTTGATGCCGTGATGGCTGGGTACTAAACCGACAAACCAATATCAATGAAAAACCACCCTACGCACTGCGAGGGGTGGCTTTGATTTTGGAGATTGATTCGATTTATGGGCAACCCTCAGAAAATGCTCCCAAGAACGCGGCGACATCGAAGAAGTTGAACTCGCCGTCGTTGGTGAAGTCGGCAGCCGGATCCATCGCACCAAACGCAGCCAAGAATGCGGCGACATCGAAGAAGTTCAGCTCGCCGTCACCGGTCAGGTCAGCAAGGCAGAAGCTTATTGATATGTCCGATGATTCCATCAAGTGCCCAAAGTTCGGCGCCGCGACATCTGCAAGCGGGTTGCCGTGCCCGTCTTCGGTCCATCCCTTGGCATCAACCAACGAGCGGAATGCCCGCCGATAAATCAGCCTTGCCCGCACATGCACATCGCCGTTGGCAGGAAGAGCAAAGATGTAGCTTGAGCTATCGGTTTCCAACGCGGGGATTCGGTTATCAAAGGTGATGCCGGTCGCATCGGTAAAGAAGGTCGGGCCATTTCCATCGGCATCATGGTTCACTTTGCCAAAGTACCGTCCGGGCAACCCGGCGTAGTACCCTTGCGATGGATCACCAACGCCACCAAGATCATGAATCACCTGATCGCCGGTGAATATCAAATCGGCTTCGGTGTTCTTGTCGTACGCTTCGATGACCAGAATCATGTTGCGAACAGTCACGCCAGTAGGCAGGTGATGCCCGGTGTATTGATTGATGATATCGACATCAACATGAAGCTGATTCCCAACAATCGATGTCTCCACAACCATCTCGGCTGCGTTTTCGAGGAACTCAGGGGTCGTGCCCAAGATCGTATGATTCCGAACCGTGCCCGCTTCGCGACCAAGGTCCATGATGATGCTGACAGATGTGTCTTTGTCGACAGGCATGTGGCAATCGAGACATGTCGCATAGTTCGCCGACATCGGATCCGAATATTCTGATGCAGCCCATTCAAGATAGGTCGGCTCAGAGATCACGCCGTTATAAGTATGATTCTCATCTGGATCGGCAGCATCCTGATGACATGCTGCACAAGTTTCAGCAACCATCTGCGGGTTGTACGATCCACGCATGGTCGTCGGCAAGTTAAAATCGACATCGCCGAGCAATCCATACATCACCTGGTTGTACTCCGGGCCTTGCGGGCGGGTGTATTCGACAGCACCTGGGAAGATGCCGGGGAAGTTGACTTTCTCAATATCCACATTGGAAATCTTGTGGCAGGTCTCGCATGAGATGCCATGGATCGTTCCCAATGACGGGTACCCAGCATCGGTCGGGTTCTCCATCCGAGAGAACGGTGTCTCGATCCAAGGCTCGGGTTGATGGCACGAGGCGCATTCTGTATTCGGATTAGATTTTCGGAATACCGAATCACGCGTGTAGACAAACCCGCCCATGCCACCGGGTGTTCCGGTGCCGTTGTAAATATCATGCACCCATGTATTGAGCCCGGCCTTGGCCATCGGGGTGTCAACCCATTGGTTGTATTGCTTTGGATGACACACCGAGCAAGACTCGGGTGACTTGAACTGATAGGTTGGGTCATCCCCATGAGGAACCATCGGCACATCAATATCAATCACCGTCGAGTCCCCGGTGACATACGAAGCCGACTGGTTGTAGTACCCTTGATACGCAGCGACGATGACCGCTGAGTTGGTATCCGGGATCGTTAATGAATATGAACCGTCAGCACCGGTGATCGCGCGGATGGTGGTTGCTTGAAGTGTGACGATCGCATCGGCGATTGGTTGGTTGGTCGATCCATCGCGTACCACGCCGCTAAGTGTAATATCGCCCATCGCCATACCGGTAAAGAGACACAGGGCAGGAACGACAAGTTGGGCGCGAAGTTTCGGGTTCATCTTCTTCTCCGTTTGGTCTGTAATGGGCAAAGACAATGCCCAAAAATGCAGAGTTATCCAAAGGATACAAGAAGTGCAATGTAAAACAAGACAAAAGCATCCAGAAATAGGAAATAATCCTGTTTCTCAAGCATCGAAGAAAATAAAAGCCTGATTTAGGGCTGTGAACAGTGATTGTATACATCAGAGACAGTTTTAAAACGGAGGCATTTCTTCGTCACCAGACCCATCGCGGAAGTTCTCAACTGGTCCGTTCTTGTTTCCCGGCGCAAAGTCCACGACCTGCGGCGTCGGTGCAAAGTCTGCTGTGCCGCTTTCGCTCGGAGTTGCCGCAAAGTCTGGGCTATCGAAGCCGTAGGACTTGCCGTCCATCTCTTGGCTAAACCCATAGCTCCCGCCCTGATGATGCCCGTCATGATTCTTAAATCGAACCGTGCTCGCATCCCAGATCAACTTCACTGTCCCGGTTGGGCCATTGCGCTGTTTGGCGATGATCAGCTCGGTCATGTTGAGCTTTTCACGATTGTCCTCATCGAACTCCGGGCTCGTTGGATCCCAGGCAGGGTCGCCGCGATGGTAGTACGACTCGCGATGCAACAACATCACGACATCGGCGTCTTGCTCAATTGAACCCGATTCACGCAGGTCCGACATCTTCGGGCGGTTGCCTTCGCGCTGCTCGGCACCACGGTTGAGCTGTGCAAGACAGATAATAGGAATCTTGAGCTCGCGCGCAAGCGCCTTGATCGAACGCGAAATATCAGACACCTCAACCTGGCGAGATTCCCGACCCGCAGTCGGGGAGGTCAGCAGCTGTAAGTAGTCAATGACGATACAGCCGATGTTGTACCGTTGCTTCATGCGCCGCGCCTTCGCCCGCATCGCCAAAACCGTCATGCCCGGCGTATCGTCGATATAAATCGGTGCATCTGCCAGTTCCGCCGAGGATCGCGTGAGTTTTTCCCACTCGCTGCCGTTGACTCGTCCGGTGCGGAGCTGGTTTGAGTCCACACCCGAGCGCGAAGACAACAGCCGTTGCACCAATGCCCCGCGCGCCATTTCGAGTGAGAATACGCCCACAGGCACCGGATTATTAATCTGCTTCGGAGCCCAAGGCGTCGCTCCGCCAAACGCGATCTGCTCGGCGATGTTCAACGCGATCGCGGTTTTCCCCATCGATGGGCGAGCCGCCATGATCAACATTTCTTCAGGCTGCAAGCCAGAGAGCAGTTCATCAAGATCGGTAAACCCGGTCGCCGTCCCCGCGACGGCTTTGCCATCGGCTTGCTCGATGCGATCCATCTCCGCGAGCAAAAGCTCCTTGAGCGTTTCAGGCTCAGCATTGATGTCTTCGGATGCGATATCGAAGATCCGTTTTTCGGCAAGATCAATCACTGTTTTGGCTGCATCAATCCCGCCGCCACCCTGGTTATAGGCGTCGTACAGAATCTCGCCCGCGGCATCGATCAGCTTACGCAGCCGGGCACTGTCAGCGATCAACTTCGCATAGTACGGCGCATTGGCCGCACTCGGCACCGCCTCGGCGAGCTCCATCAAATAATCCGCACCGCCGACCTGATCAAACAAGCCCTTCGCCCGCAACGATTCCGTCAGCTGGACAAGGTCACCCGTCTGGTGGGCTTCGTAGGTCTCGACGAGCGTCTGATAGATCGTCCCGTGCGATTCCTTGTAGAACGGATCGGAGTTGGGGATCAGCTCCACAACATCATTCAAGATCGTCGGATCGAGTAAGATCGACCCAAGCAGCGACCGCTCCGCATCCACATGGTGTGGCGGCGTCCGATCAAACAGCTTGCCCATATCGGGCACATTGGACTTCTTACCCTTTTTCCAAGAGTTGCCGGACTTCGATTCGTAGAGGGATGATTCGTTCACGGGGACATAGTAAGCGATCT
>JAESSR010000030.1 GCA_016764015.1 Phycisphaerales bacterium | reverse complement strand
TGTTGGATGATGAGCGATGAAACTATTCCCGATGAACCTTGAGTCTGACAACTGGTTTGCCTCAACACTCTCCTCCCCCGGGCCTCCGGGGGAGGTGCCGAACGCAGTGAGGCGGAGGGGGTCTTGTATTTGTTTTACCCTTTGGATTCCAGAAACACACCGCCCAAGACCCCCTCCGTCTGCTTTGCAGCCACAACCACCCTATGGGTGCTCCCTCGGAAGCCCGGGAGAGGCGAGTTTTCGGAAAAACACGAGCCATCAGACGCGACCTAGTTGTTTAAGCGGGAAGCTGATCAGAAGCTGATCTGCAAGCGGGCAAAGAGCCCTTCTTGCTCGAGCTGCGTATTGACCGAGCCAACCTCAAACGAGGAACGGATGATGCGATAGCCTGCGCTGAATCCAACATTCTTTGAAAGCCGAAGCTCGGTCGAAGCATTGAAATCAATCAGCGCATCGCCCGAATCAATCGGATGCGTGAGTGCCGCACCTGAGAACGAGAGAGCATCGCTGATCTTCCAACGCACCCCAGAACCAACCATCGGGAGGGCTGCGAAGCGGTGAACTGTTTCGATCCTGGTGTCGCCGTTGGTGGTGATTCGTTTACCGATATTTGCTTCAATCGCTTTGAGACCCGAGAGCAATGAGACCGTGACCGGGCCGGCCTTTATCGCTTCCCATTCGAATGACAAATCATAAATGTCGTACTCGCCCTCTGACTGAGCAAGGCTTGGGATATGATCCCGAACTGAATCGTCGCTCGCGAGCGTGCCTTCACTCCCTGAGATATTGCCATCGCGGAGTTCAGTAGTGCGCCCCACCGAGAACCAGATTTTATCGTTGAGTTGTACGCCTCGCTGATCGGCGAACTGTGTTGCCCATGATTCAATCATCAAAGGATGATCGCTCTGTGTGACACGATGCGTCGAGGAATCAAAGCTTGGGATTTCGAACCGCTCCGCAATCCAAGTCGGGTCTACCCCGCCTGCACGCAACTCGCTGAGTTCTCCGAGCGAGATTGGTGTGAGCGTTGATACCCAACGAGTCTCTTTTACACCAAGATCGAAGATGATGTCGGTGAGCTCGTAGTCTGAATCCATGTTGATCGCTTGCTGTGCGCTTGCATGCGAGCATGCTGTCACAAGTGCGAGTCCAACCAGGATTGATTCCGTTCTTTGCATTCGTGTCAATTGTCGCCCTCTGGACTCACGCTATCAACCCCTAACTTAGAGAGTGTGTACCGTGTCCCCTATAAATCGGGTAATTATCATGGTCGTCTTGAGGAGTTGTTCAGATCGAACCCCATCAATAGGGCTTGGATTCGCCATATTGAGTACATGGTTCCCCCCGTCGAGGGTAATCAACTCACACCCGCATGCGTTTGAAATCTCCACTCCTGCCTTGTGATCCACAGCCTGATCTTCATTCCCATGGATCACACACACCGGGCACGCGATCTTTGACGCTTGCAAAAGCACATCGTGCCCATCGGGATCATCGAGTTGCTCACTCAACCATGCGCTGTTGATGCGCAGGTCTTGCTTTGTTCGCGCACTTTGTGTGATTGTGTATCCTCTCTCAAGCAGTTCGCTCTGCTCTGCTTTGTTCATGCGCGAGCAACAGTCCACCGCATTGATCGTGATCACTCCCGAGAGCCCAAGATCATCACCAAGTCGCCCTGCAGCGAGCAATGAACTCGCGCCCCCGCGTGAGTGGCCGATGATATAGATCGGCAGCCCCCCACCACTCAGCTCGCCGCTGCGCACCGCTTCAACGACTCGAACGATATCTTCGACTTGGCGAGACCAGGTGTCGAGTTCGAACAGGTCAGCCCTCGCAAAGGTTCCGATCTCGTTGGTCATGCCTGAGGTTGAAAAGTTGAATCGATGCACGAGCATTCCCTCATTGCACACATCATGAGCAAGGACGGGGATGAAGCCATAGTCCTTGTATCCTTTGAACCCATGCAGCAAGATCACACATGCCTTCGGCGAGTCCTTGGGCGTATGCGTGTCGCCGAGGAGTTCACGATCATGCTTGTTTTTGAGTGTGAATGGATTGCTCATCGGGATAGCCCTTCTGTTTGCCTCTATCAGGATCATATGCCCCATCGCCAAGCATGTATCTTGCCTAAACTCATCTTTGATGAACACCGAACCAAACAATACTGATCCACACACGCCCGAGGAATGCTGCGATTGGGGCAAGCACCCGCCCAAAGGCTCAGAGCACCACCTCCTCAAAGGCCCACGCCTGCGCCGTCAAGAACTCTATACAGCAATCAACATCTTCATCGAGTTCATCCGAGGCTTCCGCAAACTCCACTTCATCGGCCCATGCGTCACCGTCTTCGGTTCGGCCCGCTTCGAAGAAGACAATGAATACTACCAACTCGCACAAGCCGTTGGCAAGAAACTTGCCCAGGCCGGCTACGCAACCATGACCGGGGGCGGCCCAGGAATCATGGAAGCCGCCAACCGAGGCGCACGCGCCGGCGGCGGCCTATCCATCGGCTGCAACATCGAACTCCCGATGGAACAACACCCCAACCCATACCTTGACCTCTTCGTCGATTTCAAATACTTCTTCGTCCGCAAGGTCATGCTGGTCAAATACTCCGACGCCTTCGTCGTCATGCCCGGCGGGCTCGGCACCCTCGATGAAATCTTTGAGACAGCCGTGCTCATCCAAACCGGCAAGATCGAACGCTTCCCCATCATCATCATGGGCAAAGATTTCTGGGAGCCGATGGAACGCTTCATCGAAGAGTCATTGATCGCCAACAAAACGGTGTATCCGGAGGTGATGGATCTGTTTCATATGACGGATGATCCTGACGAAGTCGTCCAAATCATCGCCGAGGCACAAGCGAAACTCAACGGGGGTTAAATATCCGATTAGTTTTCTATTAGGCCTGCATCACGCAAAAGGGAAGTCGCATTGTCATGGTCAGTTGACGAGCCTGAGTTGAGCAAACTTTGGATAGTTGGGGAAAGCAGATCCTGATGAAATTCTGAGAGTGTTCCTTGAGTCGATTCGCTGAGTTCTCTTAAGATTTGATCGTAGTATTCATCAAGCCGGTGATAGTAATCAGCTTCTTCAAAGGCCGCATCTGGGGCGTATGGTGTAGCGTTAACCAAGCCATTTATTATCCAGTCTTTCGCAACTCCATAAGGTGAATCAAAGTAAAACCCAATCCGTCCCTGGCTAATCTCGATCGAACGAATTCGAAGTTGTTCATTGGTTGGATTTTGTGCACGATATGCCGCAATGACATCTTTTGCCGAAAGCCTCAATAACTCGCTTGCATCAATTGGTGGTCCAATCCATAGGTTTTCTCCGTCATCGATACGATTATGAGTGAGCAAATGGCTGGCTCGTTCAATCAGTATGAGTCGACGGGGATTCCATCTGTTGATTGAATCTGTGATCATACCCTTGCAGAGCTTATTGCCAAATGCTCGAACACGAGCATCGCTCATCCATGGGTTGTCGCTGTAGCCTTCCCCGAGTCGATCGAAGAGCGAAGCGCTATTGTGAGTCCACCAAGATTCCAAAATCCAATCGTCAGGAAAATGTTCCCATCCGAGCATGAGAAACCAGGTTGGAACCAATGCGAAGTAATCAGTGTCGTCCACATGTCTGGCGCTGATAAACCCATGAGTCGCAAATGAAAGGAACAACGCAATCGGAACAACAGGCCATTTCACACGCCTTGACTTACAAAGGGTCTTGGGAGATTTAATATCTTTCCCACACTCTGGACATCTGCCAGTGTCCAGTCCTGCCATGTCGTACCAACACTGAGGGCAACGCAGCCGACCACGCGATCGATCTCCGATCAACGCCCATGTTCCTAGCAGAGATGCGAATAAAGTAAGAAAAAGTGAAATGGCCAGCACAATATCGCCATCGTTCAGTGAGTTTGAGTGTCGGCTGTAGGTGTAAACCGCATACCAACCAAATGCTACGCTTCCAATAAGACAAATCACAATCGCGATGTAAGCGTTTCGGAGATGTGCTATTTGATACTCAGCGTGAAGCCGCTTATTTCGGCGTGCTAAAAAATCGGAAACAAGGCGTACTACAAGGGAGAAGCAATAGCAAAGCAGAACCGAAGAAATCGCCATATAGCCAAAAAACAATATGTCCAACTCATGATCCTTTCATGTGCATAACCAAGTGATCACAAGCGTTATGCAATAGTGGGCTGAAAAAAGATCAAACGGTCGCCGTTGCGAACCGATCCTTCACGCTGCTGCGTCCCTTCGTGCGGTATTCCTCGGTAATCGCTGCGATGAACTCGTCCAAAGGCATCTGCCCAAGGTCCTTCTCTGTACCAAACGCACGCACAGAAACCGCTCGGCTCTGGGCATCCCTCGGCCCAACAACCAACAGGTACGGGATCTTCATCTCCGAACCATTCTTAATCTTCGCCTGCACACGCTGGTCATGATTGTCCATCGTGCAACGAATCCCGACAGCATGGAGCGCACTCATCACTTCGTGCGCATAATCATTGCTCTTCTCCGAGATCGGCAGCACACGCACCTGTTCGGGCGCGAGCCACACCGGGAATGCGCCGGCGAAGTGTTCGATTAATACGCCGATGAATCGTTCCATTGATCCGAACGGCGCACGATGGATCATCACCGGGCGGTGCTTCTCGTTGTCCGCCCCGATGTATGTCAGATCGAACCGTTCCGGCAGGTTGTAGTCCACTTGCACGGTGCCGAGTTGCCATTCGCGCCCGATGACATCCTTGACGATGAAGTCGATCTTGGGCCCATAGAACGCAGCCTCGCCGGGCTCTTCGGTGAACGGCACGCCCAAAGTCTGGGCCGCCTCACGACACGCCTGCTCCGCCTTGTCCCAGTTCTCAGATTCACCTGTGTATTTGCAACTATCAGGATCACGCAAACCAACCCGCACACGATAATCGCTCATCCCCAGAATATTGAAGATTGTTTTCACCAACGACAAACACCCCTGCAACTCCTGCCCGATCTGGTCGGGCGTGCAGAAGAGATGCGCATCGTCTTGGGTGAATCCGCGGACACGGGTCATGCCGTTGAGTTCGCCGGATTGCTCCCAGCGATACACCGTCCCAAACTCGGCGAGCCGCACCGGCAGGTCCTTGTATGAGCGAGGCTGGGAGTCATAAATCTTAATATGATGCGGGCAGTTCATCGGCTTGAGCATAAACCCGTCAATCTCGCCTCGGTTGATGAAGTTCGAGAGATGCGAACAACTGCACCCCTCGTCCGAGAGCTTGACCATGAAATCCCGCTCGATCAAAGGCGTGAACTGGCTCTCGGCATAATACGGGAAGTGCCCCGAGGTGCGATACAGATCGAGCTTGCCGATGTGAGGCGTGAACACCTCGTGATACCCCTGTTTGGTCAGCTCCGCCGAGATGAAATCCTGCAGCTCCTTGCGGATCACCGCACCATTGGGCAGCCACAAAATCAACCCCTGCCCGACCGCTTCATCAATGTGGAACAGGTGCAACTTCTTGCCCAGCACACGATGATCCCGCTTCTTCGCTTCTTCTAATCGTTCAAGGTGGGCCTTGAGGTCTTTCTTGTTGAAGAACGAGGTGCCATAGACTCGGGTGAGCCGATCGGAGTTCTCATCGCCGTGCCAGTAGCTCGAGGCCAATGACATAATTTTGAACGCCCCGATCCGCCCAGTGCTGGGCACATGAGGCCCGCGACACAGATCCTCCCAATCTTTCCCAGGCTCGCCCGTCGCGTAGAAAGTCAACGATAAAGAACCCGCTTCGTGCGCACGATGCGCGTTATCGAGCTTGTACTTCGATCCCTCCGATTCGACCTTTTTGATCCCCTCGGAGTATTCGAGTTCATAGCGTGTGAACGGGCGATCCTCTTTGATGATCGCCGCCATCTCTTTTTCGATCGCTTCGAAGTCACCATCCTTGAGCGGGTGATCGTCGGGAAACTTGATGTCGTAGTAAAAACTGTTTTCCAAAGGCGGCCCATACACCAGCATCGCGCCGGGGATGATTCTCTGAATCGCCTCGGCCATCACATGAGCCGTCGAATGGCGAAGCAAGAACAACGCATTGGGATCATCCTTCTTGTCACGGGTCTTTTCGGTGACGAGCGAGAGCGTGCAATCATTTTCGATGATGGTTGAGAGATCGCAGAGTTCTTCATCAATCAGGCACCCAACGCATGCGCGGGCAAGCCGTTCGCCGATCGACATCGCGATGTCATGGGCGGAGATCGGGTTGTCGAACGATTTAATCGAACCGTCTGGAAGTGTGATCTGAGGCATAGTCTGCTCGTTCTTTCTAAAACCAACGCGGTGTGCCTTGGTTGCTATGGGTATATGTCGTCCAATCCTATGAAAAACGCCCAGCGTTGGCAGGGCGAAAGGTGTGTTTTTGCAACAAAAATACAGAATCCATTTCTTCTGGTGGGACGGGCTTCCAGCCCGTCATTCTTCAGCAGTTTGAGCCATTTGAAAGAGACGGGCTGGAAGCCCATCCCACCAGAAAACCCATCCCACCAAGAGAATTAACAACAACCATCCGAGCAGCCGCAAGGCTTAATCGCCAAGATATCCAAACTCGTAATCACATCCGCCACCGATTCGCCCTCAGGGAGCAACGCCGACACCTTGGTATAGAGCGGGTCATTGGCCGCCGTCAACGCTTCGACATAGTGAGGCTTAGGCGTCAGCGAAATACTGCCCAGCCCGGCATTGCTCATCTGAGTCCGCAACTCCTCGACCGGAATCGCCCCGGCGACACACCCAGCCCAGGATTCAACAATGGACTTGACTTCTATAGGCAATGGCTTGAGCAAGGCAATATCCGAAACCGCGACCCGCCCACCGGGCTTGAGCACCCGAGCGATCTCGTTCCAAACCTGCTGCTTGTCGAGCGAGAGGTTCAGCACACAGTTTGAGATGATGACATCGACCGAGTTGTCCGCCACAGGCAGATGCTCGATCTCGCCGAGCCGAAACTCGACATTGTCAAACCCGGTGGTTTTTCGGTAATGCCCGATATTCGTCCGGGCCTTGCTGATCATTTCATGGGTCATATCAACCCCAATCGCCCGGCCAGTCTTCCCAACCTTCGGCCCAGCGAGGAATATATCAAACCCGCCACCCGATCCAAGATCGAGGATCGTTTCGCCCTCTTTTAAAGCAGCAATCACGGTCGGATTGCCACACGATAACCCCATATTCGCATCGGCAGGCAACGCTTCGAGTTCTTCTTTGGTATACCCAATCCGCTCGGCGAGCTCCGCCGCATCGATCGATTCCGTCACACCACACGCCCCCGCACAGCAGCAACTCCCGGTCGATTCGCTCTCCCCGGTAAGCTGGTCACGGGACACCGTGCTCGATGTCGCGATGTTGGCGTAGTCCTTCCGGATTTGGTTTCTGATTTCTTCATTCGTTTTCATCCTGGGTTCCTTTCGTATGTGTTTCTGTTCTCTACTCTTTTCTTCTCGGGTGCCATGGTTTGCCCCGAAGGGCAAGCCATGCTCTTGAAAATCCATAAGACACGGCTTGCCGAAGACGGTCAAG
>JAESSR010000005.1 GCA_016764015.1 Phycisphaerales bacterium | reverse complement strand
CTTCGCGGTCGGCGGTCCAGAGCACCTCGATTGATCGGGAGAGCAGATCGACCGCTTGCGATGCTTCGCGGATAAGCCTTCGGCGGAGCGAGTTGAGCTGCTGATCAAGCTGCGTGCTTCCACCAACGCGTTGCATTGGTTTGGTTTGCGGGTTGGTTTCTGAAGTGGTATCTTGTGATTCGGGCATGCACTCATCCTGTAGTTCATTGCAAAGAGCTTGTCCTCAGAGTCTATCACACTCTGCGAGCGTGTGTATGTTCAGTTTTCATGAATCCTGATCGATCGCTCAATAAACCCACACAATTCTGCTATGAAACCCAAGATAAAATTGCTTTGGCTCGCTGCATCAACGATTTGGGTTGATCTTCTGGGCGAGCGTAGACCTCGCTGAGTTGTTCGCCAGCAGCCGTCTTCGCATTGGTCTGGGCGAGATCGCCAGCGAGCACATGGATCTCCACCGGGGCATTGTTCAGTTCGCTGACAATCTGATCCGGGGTCGCGGTGAGGAATACGACATCTTCGCCCCGTTGGCTCACGCCTCTGACAAAAAGCGATTGATACGCAGCCCGGACGCGGGCACGGAGGATCAATCGCCGAACAAGCTCAGGCGGATCTGAATACGCGCTGGTGAGGTCTTCGATCACCTGATCTATTTGCGCCTGGGTGTGTGCAGTGCCCAGCCTGCGATAGGCTTCGATCCTTCGCACATCACTGGGGATGTACGCTTTGGGGATATACCCGAAGATTCCAATATCGACCGATGTGTGGGTCACCTGCTCGGGCGCCCCTGCTTCGGTAAGCTGATGGACAGTCTGATCGAGCAGTTGGCAGTACATCTCATAACCAACCGCTGCGATGTGCCCGGATTGCTCAGCCCCGAGCAGATTCCCCGCGCCGCGGATTTCAAGGTCACGCATCGCGATCTTGAATCCTGCGCCGAGCATCGAATATTCCTCGATCGCTTTGAGCCGCTTCTGGGCGACTTCTTTGACGGTTCGATCTTCGGGCAAAAGCAGATAGCAATACGCCCGGTGATGCGAACGACCGACGCGCCCGCGGAGCTGATGGAGCTCCGACAATCCAAATCGGTCGGCATCGTTGATAATCATTGTGTTTGCGGTCGGGATATCAATCCCCGATTCGATAATGGTCGTCGAGACCAACACATCGGCCTTGCGCGACATGAACTGGTGCATCACTTGTTCGAGCTGGTGCCCGGGCATCTGCCCGTGCCCGATGATGACCTTTGCCCCGGGCACGAGCTTGCGGACAGTGTCGGCGACCGATTCGATATTGTGCACACGATTATGGACATAATACACCTGCCCCTCGCGCGCGAGCTCACGCTGAATTGCTCGCGCTATCCGATGCGTGTTGTACGGGATCACCTCTGTCACGATCGACCTTCGATCCACCGGCGGCGTGGTGAGGCTCGAAATATCCCGCAGCCCAAGCATCGACATGTGCAGCGTGCGGGGGATCGGCGTGGCGCTCAAAGTCAAGACATCGACCGTGAGCCTCAGACGCAGCAATGACTCTTTGTGCTCGACCCCAAAGCGTTGTTCCTCGTCAATCACCACCATGCCCAGATTGGCGAACTTGATGTCTTTGGACAAAATCCGATGCGTCCCGATCACGACATCAACGCGTCCGAGCTTGAGGTCTTCAATCGTCCGCTTGATGTCTTTGGTCGACTTAAACCGTGAGAGTGATTCCACCCGGAATGGATAGTCTGCGAATCGCTGGCGAAAGGTGCGTTCGTGCTGCTCGGCAAGTACCGTTGTCGGCACAAGGATCGCCACCTGGCGACCCGCCTCGACCGCTTTAAACGCAGCGCGGATCGCGAGCTCTGTTTTACCAAAGCCAACATCGCCACAGATTAGACGATCCATCGGACGCGATGACTGCATGTCTTTTTTGATTTCAATCATCGAGCTGAGCTGGTCTTCGGTCTCGTCGTATGGAAACTCAGCTTCGAACTCTTTAAACAACGATGTATCGCTCGGATACGAGAATCCGGGCACATGCTCGCGGGCTGCTCGCACACGCAGCATCTCGGATGCCAAATCCTTGACCGATTCCGCAACGCGTTCCTTCTGGGCTTTCCACTTCTTTCCCCCGATAGAACTCAGCGGCGGCTTGCCCTTAAACCCGCCAACATACTTCTGCACCAACGCGATCTGCGAGCACGGCACATGCAATCGGCTCCGCCCGGCAAACTCGAGCGTGAGGTATTCTTCCTGATCTTCTTTTCGTTTCTTGGCTTTGGGCCCGACGCTTGAATCAAACTGCCTGCGTTGCTTGGCCGTGCCTGACGCGTCCATGATGCTCATGCCGACAAACTTGGCGATCCCATGCTCGGCATGCACGACATAGTCATCAACTTGGATATCAAGAAATGTATCCATCGTGCGCCCGGCGCGTATCTTCTGAATCCGCCGACGCACACTCGATCGATGCAACAACTCGCCTGCGGGAACAATCGCAAATCGACCGATCCCTGCGCCTTCGTCGGAGGCATCCCAGATGAACCCGCGTCGGATGTCAAGAATCTCTCGTCGGACATCAACCCCGGGTGCATGGAGTGTGAGCAACTCCCCGAGCCTTGCAAACTCGCCATCGGAACCGCACGCAAGAACCACCGTGTCGACCTGTTCTTTGAGTTCGCCGAGTTCTTTGATCGCACCCGAAACCTCCCGATCGAACGGCGGCAGCGTCCCCACCGGCAACCCGACGAGCGAATCCGCTCCTGATTTGCCCGCTGAAAACTGATTCACCTCGGCAAGGGCATGGAACCGGGTTTCGAGGATTTTGAGAACAGCAGGCGGGCCATAGATTGCTCGCCCATCGCTGATTCTTTCAAAGTAGCCGCGACCTTGCTCGACGACTTCAAAGGTCTCTGCGATCAGCACCACCGCTTCGCGTGGCAGGTATTCGAGCACGGATTGGTCATCCCGATTCCCTGCCAACTGGGCATCGCCCACCGCACCGAGCAAGGCCGATTCGATCTTGCGATCCGAACCCATCGTGTCGATATCGATTTCCGAGATCGAATCGATTTCATCGCCAAAGAAATCGATCCGGACAGGAATAGGTGATCCACCAGCGTTGTTCGATGGTCCCGTCGGCGGGAAGATATCAATGATCCCGCCTCTTGATGCAAACTGTCCTGGGTACTCGATTGTATCAACGCGATCGTACCCGGCGTTGCTCATCCACTCGATGAGTTCCGACGGATCAACCTCTGTTGCGTCTTTGACCTCACGAACCAGTGAGTTGATGCGATCTTCGCTCGGCACAGGCTGCATCAACGCCGAGATCGGTGCGATGAGGACATCTGGGATGATTCGCAATCGGAACTGTGCGATCATCGAGGTGCGTTGGGCAAAGAGCTCCGCACTGACACTTGATTCACCCGGCGAAAGCTCGAGTGCTGGGAAAATTGCACACCGATTTGGCTCGATCGCTTGAATCTCCGCGTAGATATCCTCGGCTTCATCAAGGTGGGCGCACACGATGAGCACCGGGCGTTTGATCCGCTGACTCAATGCCAGTGCGACCAGTGAGATCGATGACCCAACCGAGCCCGTCGCGATGGTTCGATGCCCCGCGTCGAGCCCCTTTGCGAAGGATCGGAACGCTGCATCAGCAATGATTGGAGTTAGCAGTTCCATGCTCTTGAGTCTTTCCCTGCGCGCAGCGCACACGCGGGCAAGGGATCATCGGGATTTTCGATCAGCCCATGCACACAACTTGAATACTCAGAGTTTACCCGTATCAATCGCCCGATGCGCTATGAGAATCATCATCACTCATAGGATTGGCTGGTGAATCATTGACGATCACCAAAGAGCGGAGTTTTTCGACCGTCTTAGGACCGATTCCACGGACTCGCTTGAGCTCATCGATAGTCCGGTAGACCCCATTTTCCTCACGATCTTTGAGAATCCGCGAGGCCAACGCCGGGCCGATCCCTGGGAGCAAATCAAGCATTGCAACATCCGCAGAGTTGATGTCGATCCTTCGGACCACGCTCAGTGATCCCTGGTCGATCGAGCGAGCGGTATAATCGGCTGTGTGATCCTCAATAACCCAAGGATCGCGTGATGATGAGCCATCTTCAATTGCTGCCGATACCGGCTCAGACTCGTACCCTTGAGATCGTTCAATCGTCCGGTTCCACGACCACCCAAGCCCGGCGAGGGATGCGATCGCGAGCACAACAGTGGCGAAGATGGCAGCGGGTGTTCGTGACCAATCAGATTGATTCGATTTGGGGGCGACTGATCGTTCTGATTTGTTCCTGGCGCTCACGAGCGGATCTCAGCAGCCTGAGATTCCCCCTGCTCCATATTCAAAAAGTCGGGGGACATCAATCGCTCTGGCAGATTGCCAGATTGTATCGCATCGCGGAGTTCAACAACGCGATCAAACACCGGCCTGGTCTGCGCCCGCCGATCCATCAATCCGCCAGTGCGCATCTCGGTGACGCCGCTCGGGTCTGCGAGTTCTTGCCAGCAGATTGATTCGATATAAGGCTTAGACAATGCCACCGCACCATACGCGGACAACCATTGTGCTTGCGCTTGAGGCGTCCAGTGCTGTCGCCAATACCCGGGCTGCGACAAGTTCTCGGGATCTTGACGGGTTGTCAACGGGCCCGATGGAACACCAAATGCCGAGATCGCAATTGGACGATCGAGCATCGCATACTGATCGAGCATCGTGCTAAATGCCATCAAATCTCGGGTGCATAATCCGGGCTGGTATGAACCCATCTGCACACGAAGCGAGAACGAATCAATCGGAATCCCAGACTGCGTGAGCATCTCGGCATAAAGCACAGGTGGGAGCGATCGCCGATCACTCGTGTGGTACTCGCCCCAAGGCTCAACAATCTCGACCTGAACCTTTGCGCGTGGATGGAGTTTGCGGACAACCAAGACGCAGATTCGGGTGAGATCGATCATCTGCTGGAAGTCGAGCTTGAAGTGCTCGCCGCAATGCAGACCAGAGCACACTGTCCATCGGCTCACTGTTCGGCGATATCGTGTCACGATCGCTTTGAGATGTTCGTAGACCAACTCGCGGAGTGTGTCGTAATCATTCTCCCAGATATACAGCCAATCCGGCACACACGCCGGACGGAAATCAATCACCGGTCCAGCAACCACAGGCATCTTGGCCGATCGGATCGCCCATTCGATCCATTGATCGGTTGGTGTGTAGGCGTATTCCCCTTCGAGGGGTTCCATCTCGATCCATCGCATCGGGAGCGTTATAAAATCACACGCTTTGATCGCTGATGATTTGGTGAGGTCGTTGAGCATCGCGGGCGAGACGATCGAACCGATCGCCGGCTTGGTGGGCAACACAACGCCGCCTCGCGTTGGATGAAGCACAGGCATCGCCCGCTTGCCGATGCCTGAATCCTCGGAAACCGAAAGATAGAGCTCGCCATTCATCCTCGCCTTGAAGTCTTTCTGTGTCTGTAAAAGCGCCAAACGCTCCGATGCTTCGAGCACCACCCAGAGCGCCAAGAGCCCATGCTTGGTTGCTTGTTCGATTGTTTGAGATTTGGAGTTCGATGCGACAAGTGCCTTTGTGAATGCTTGGCGTGCGAAGTCAAAGAGCCTCATGACCTGTGAGTCCGGGGGGATATCAAACGATTGCCAATCTTCGAGTTTGGTCAGAAACAACATGATCCGATGACGGGCAAGTTCGAGAGGCAACAGGTACGCGCGATCCCGATCTGGAAGCAGACAGGTTTGCAACGACCACACACCCAACGGGCGGAGTAGAATATCATCGATGATTGGGCCTTGGTGATCGATACTTGCCAGCTTGGCTGAGTCCAGATCAACCTGCAACGCAAGCGATGCTGCTTCGCGGGTTCCTTTTTCGCATCGGATCAATCCATCCTCAGCGAGCACCTCGCCCGCGATTGGTACAGAATCCGGGCCGATGAGATAGGCACCGGGCAGAATCTGTTGAGATCCGTTCGTCTGAATATCTGGGGCAACAAAACGCAGCATTGGGGATCGTACACTCCTGATTCGACCCTGGTCTGCACCGTGCGTGCCAGGAACCCGATCTATCAATCAATACAAGGATATGGGATCAG
Source organism: Phycisphaerales bacterium (assembly GCA_016764015.1). The sequence goes on along the minus strand of JAESSR010000005.1, from coordinate 35,706 downwards.
ACACCAACTGGCGAGCGTATCACCCCGAATCGAACCAATTTTCACCCATCGACATCCCAGATGGCTCTTTCTTTGCTCATGCATTCACCAAACGCAAACAGATAGGCTATTGTCAAAACATGCAAACGAACCGCCCAGCATCGCCGTCGTCTTCATCATCAACATCTTTGTCGGAATTCGGGGAGCCAGTTTTCGAAACTGACCTTTCATTGCCCAATAAACGCGCTGGAAAGGTCCGAGATACCTACACCATACCACAGAGCCTTGATCTCGATGGCAATCCTGTCCCCGCGAAGCTCGCGATGATCGCATCGGATCGAATCTCAGCATTTGATGTCATTTTGCCCACGCCGATGCCAGGAAAAGGCAAGTTGCTGACCGAAATCGCCACATTTTGGCTCCGCTGGATCGAGGATCAAGGACTCTCCCCCACCCACCTCGTGAGCACCGAAACTGATCTGTACCCAGACGACGCATTCTCAGGACAAACCACCCGCGAAATGCTCGAAGGACGCACCACCATCTGCCGAGTCTGCAAGGTCGTTCCTGTCGAGTGTGTCGTGCGTGGATACCTTGAGGGCTCTGGGCTCAAAGACTACCGAAGTACCGGGAGCATCTGTGGCGTGCAACTCCCCGAGGGGCTCAAGCAGTGCGATCGACTCCCCGAACCGATTTTCACACCAGCGACCAAAATCGATGATGGACACGATGAAAATATCGGCTTCGAGCATGCCTGTGACTATGTTGATGATCTGGTTGAAGGACTCTCTGGGCGATCACTCATGGAAACACTCCGCGAGCGATCACTGAGTATCTATGTCGCTGCGAGCGCCTACGCCAAAGATCACGGGATCATCCTCGCTGACACCAAGTTCGAGTTTGGATTCCCCATCGACAGCGAGGGCAAGATCATCTCGAACGACCCAATCTTGATCGACGAGGCGCTGACCCCAGATTCATCAAGATTCTGGCCCGCCGATGATTACGAGCCAGGGCGAGCCCAGAAGAGCTTCGACAAACAGTTTGTCCGCGAATACCTCGAATCACTCGTTCAAAGCGGAGCGTGGGACAAGACTGCTCCAGGGCCAACACTGCCCGATGAAGTCCTCACCGGCACCCTCGAACGCTACATCCAAGCAAGGGATATGCTCTTGGGCAGCTAGGTCGTGTCTGATAAGTTGCATCTTAGGTAGAACGGGCTTCCAGCCCGTTTTCTTGGTGATCGATGAAAGAAAAACGGGCCCAAAGCCCGTTCTACAAAGATGAATATATCGTTAGACACGCACTAGTTCTTGATCGCACCCTCGTCGCCTTGGTTTTGACGAGCTTCGAGCTTGCGTTGGTAGATCACACGGAACGCTTCGAGACCCTCGGGCGGCGGGAAGATCAGATCAAACGCTTCGGAATCACCTTTGGCTTCAAGCTCATCGATGTACGCCTTAAAGCGAATCACCAGCGTGTCATAGGCGTAGAGCTTGAGATCGTTGGGTGCGTTGCCATACAGAATCTCGGCTTCGTCAGGGCCCAGCGAGGTAAGCACATTGACAAAGAACCCGCCAGCAAGGAATGCGAAATCACGATCCATGAACTCCATGCGAGCGCCAGCCTTCGAGGCGACCACAACATTGAACTGCTCATTAAAGAAATACGCATGAGCCTTGCGGGCATATTCCCACTGGGCATTGAACACATCAATATTCCCGACCATCAGCCCTGAGTAGTACGCCCCTTGCAGAGCACCGGTCACCTCTGAAACCGCGACCTGAGGCGAACCCAAAGATTCATAGAGCTGGGCATCGGCAAATACATCGAGTGGCACAGAAACCTCGTCGATAAAGGTCGGGTTGTTGATGTTCACATGGTCCCAGTTGCGAAGTACATCATACCAATACTCGGCCTGGCGGATATCACCACGGCGATAGAAGAACCTGATCGCATCACGCAGGAAGTTCTCATACCCGGCGGAGAACTGGCGGTACGCTCGCCGATCGGCTTCGAAGAGCCCGGAGCTCTCAACGATTTCTTCGAGCATCCCGCCATAAGTAGGAACAAAGTATGGGTTGGGCACGCCCTGGTAATAGGCAGCTTTACTCTCGTGCACATTGAGGTAGTTGAAATAGACATCACCATGACGCCAAAGGTCTTGGACGGATTGCATGACCAATCGGAAGGCGTTGACAAAGTCGAGCGAGTCGGCGTTGTGCTCGTTGACTTCCATCCGCCCGACATCGGTCCCGCGTGATCCCCAGTACAACGCGTGGGCTGCGGGCAGACGGTAGTCGATCGGTCCGAACTTACGGATCTGCTGGACCATCCGCACCGGCTCCATGAAGTACTCATCCATCAGCACGCGTTGGCGGACATGATTGAGCAGATCTTCCCAAGCCTGTTTATTTGGATACTGTTCTTGGAGGTACCTGAATGCTCTGGTCTTTGGTCCTGAGCTGGCGAGCACGGCGTTGAGCCGACCCGCCCGGTCGAGCTCGTACTGGAGCATATAGCGTTCGAGGAATCGGACACCTAAATCTTCACCAAGCGTTTCTTCATACGCCTTGGCGATTTGTTCAGCCTTTGGATTCAGTTTGGCGAGCCCACGCCGGGTTGCTGGTGCATCGACGATCGGTTGAATCCAATCAACATACAGCTGAATTACACTTTCGCGGTCACGATGCTCAGGATCAATCTGAGGCGTGCGTCCGAGGACATTCTGCCATTCATAGGCAAACTGGCGTTTGTAATACTGATTCGCGTCGTCGGTATACCCAGCAACCTTGTGCAAGAAAATCCATGCAAGCTCTTTGTGCATGTGCATGTCGTTTGGGTTTGCCCGGATACCCTCGTTGCGCAATAGGCGAATCCCTGCGTTGACCCATCCCCACCGCTCTTGTGGGGTTTGTGTGGTCACCGAGATGTTGTACGCCATATTCCACGCGTGGAATGTCCACACCTGAGGCAACCTCGGCTGGAGCTTGGTGATCCACTGTGCAAGCTCGACGGCTTCGTAATACTGTCCATCTTCTTTGGCGTTGGTCGCACGGATCCAGAGGTAGTTGACGAATATGCCTCGCAACGCACCCATCGCAACGCCCAGAGCAACCATCGGCGGATCGCCGTCTTCTGCTCGCTGGGTGTAGGTCAGCTCGTTGCGTCCGGCGGAGTTGGTGATTGCTGAACCGAAGATACCCGAGCCCACCAAGCCCATCAGCAGAGACAAGGCTGCAATCAGTTGTACGCGACGATTATGCGACATGACATTGTCCTTTCCTTGTGCTTATTGCCCAGAGTAAATCGCGAGTTGACGACGACGGAAAATTACCACGCCCATAAGATAAAACACCGTGGAGATTGCACCGAGTGCGATGACCCCTCGGCTCACCGATCCCCAAGAGAGCATGTGCCCATCGGACAATCGAGAGGTCGGTTTAAGATCGTTGTACACCTTAAAGAGCGAACTGATCCAGTCTGCACAGTAATACACCACAGTCCGGAAGATTGAAGGTTCGCCTTGGACATTGGTCTTTCCCCAACCGGGCAGTGCTTCTTGGACAAACCCGGAGCTCTGCCCGATGAAGAATAATCCGCCAGCGATTAAACACGCGACGGGGAAACTTGCAAATGTTGAAGCCCACACCGCGAGCATCGCGAGCATCGCGAGCTTGACCCAGAGCACAATGAACACACGGACAAAGTTTGCCCGGTACCCGCCGACGGAGTACGAAATTTCGAGCCCATCTGGCGGGATGGTGAAGGTGTTCATGTTCGTTTGGATATCAATCAGCCCATCGGCTGCACCCTTAAGTTGCCCATTATAAATCTGGAGCCGAATCTGCCCGTCTGAGTTAATGAATGCTGGGGAGATCGTCATCGTGTGCGAGAAACCGAGCCCGGTTCGCCGAGGCGGGAGGAGTGTCCCCTCGTCAAACCCGAAGGTCAGGATGTAGAAAATATCCGGACGATTGCCCTCGGCATTAATCTTGTATCTGAGTGTGAGCGGGAGATTGCGAGCTTTGGCATACGAAAGCCCGTTAAATACAAACTCCTCGTGCTTCTCGGTGATCGGATCAATCGAACGATACTCAGCAACCTCGTCGCGATAGATTTTGCTCAAAAGTGCTTGTCGCTCTGCAGGATTGGGGTTGTACCCGGGCTGGGTGAGTCGCTCCCGCTGGATTTGCTGTTCGAGTGCTTGTTGAAAAAGGGGATCGTTGATTGAAAATGGCAAAGAAGGAGCAACCGATTCCCTCGATGTCAGCACCTGTGTTTCGAGGATCAACCGATCCTCGGTAATCCCTGATTCGTCGATCGCTTGGTATGCCACGAGTTCGCCGACGGCGGGTTGGTTGCGGAGGTATTCGGTAAACAAGAACACGCCGGTTGCTGATACCGTCAGCAGAATCGCTGCGAGCGTGACGACCCCGAGCCATTTGCCCAAGAGATACTGCCATGCGGCGACAGGCTTGGTCATGGTTTGCCAGATTACTTTTTCGCGTTGTTCGTAGGTGACGGTCGCTGCCCCAAAGAACACAACGAGCATCGCGATAAACAAGAATGTAAAGCCCGATGAGTATTGCAAGAAGTTCTGCACGCGATAGCGGAGTGATTGTTCGTCATTGAGCAGCATCGGCATCGCCGCGAGCACAAAGAACAGCATGACGATAAACACCAGCGATATCTTCATCCGGATCGCTTCGGCCAACACATTGCGTGCGATCGCCGGGATCGGGTTTGAAAAACTCAGCGCCATGCCCGCGGCTCGCAACAGAACCATAAAGCTCAGCGTCAAGATAATCATCCCCACGCCGATCGAGCCAATGATGTCAAAGGACGAGCCCTTGAGCACAAAGTATCCGCCCGCGGCAAGCAACGCCAGCGATGGATAGATAAGTCCGAGCCCCATCCACACCACCAGTATAAGCATCACCGATACCACGCCAGCACCAACCGCCAGCAGCGTTCCGGGCTTGGCGTTGTTGAGCAACTGCTGAATTTGCTGGACCTGAGCGAGCTGAGGATTGGGAATCTCTTCGCCCGCGAAGTTGGTCACCGTCGAGGGCAGCACATTGATCATTTCTGTGATCTGAGCGCTCTCGTTGGTATTGTTGAGCAGCGCGTACCCGATGAGTACCGAGCCAACAATCCCGATCACTACGCTGGCGATGATCTTAAAGAGTTAGCTTTTCTGCAAATGATCGGCTTTGGCAATGCGTTCGCGGATACTCACCGATTGGACTCCTTATCGCCCGCTTCAGAATCAGCATCCCCCTGATCGTCCTGGTCAACCTGCTCATCATCGAGCAATGAGCCGATCACACCAAGGTCTACATGTTCTGCAGGAGCCTGTGGCTGTGTCTTACCGTCAGCCGAAGGTTCATTTGAGCTGCCCGTTTGAGCATCACTCTCCATGAGCGAATCAATCAACCCTGAATCATCGCTTTGTGACTCGTTCAGTGCTTCGTTTTGAGTGCTCTGGGGGACTACCTGAGCATCATTGGCTTGTGTCTGAGCCGACGAATCTGCAGCGGAATCATTCAAGAGCGAATCGATCAATGCCTCGCCATGCTGAACGGAATCTTCCTGAGCACGGAGGAACGCAGCGGTCGAGCCGCCTTGCATCGCGCCCGAGGTTGAAGCTTTTTCGGTTTGAGCTTTTTCAACAATCCCCAAAAAGAGTTCTTCGAGTTTCTGGCGTGGGGCAGATACTTTGCGGATGGACTTCTGCCCTCCGGTGCGTCTGCGGATCACTTCATCGATCTCGGCGATTGTCTGGTCATCGAGCTCGTCGGTCTCGATCAGCGTCCGCTCTTTACTCGCGAGTAATCCTTCACAGGTGCCCTCATCGCGGATTTTGCCGCCATAGAGGATCGCCATGCGATCGACCACATCTTCAACATCGGTCAGGAGATGGCTCGAAAGAATAATCGTCTTGCCGCGTCGACCGAGCTCAAGAATTAAATCCTTGACCTGGCGTGTACCGATCGGATCGAGCCCGGTTGTTGGCTCGTCGAGGATGAGCAAATCTGGATCATTAATCAGCGCTTGGGCGATCCCAATCCGTCGCTGCATGCCCTTTGAATACTCGCGGACAGGACGGAACTGGGCGTGCTCAAGCCCGACCATTTCGAGAAGTTCATCGATGCGTCCCTCACGGGTTTTTTTGTCGAGCCCGAAGAGCTTGCCGTAGTAATCAAGCGTCTCACGCGCGTTGAGAAACGGATAGAGATAACTCTCTTCGGGCAGGTACCCGATCCGCTTCTTCGTCGCCACATCCGACGGCGGCTTGCCAAAGACCGAAACCCGCCCGTGTGTCGGCTGGAGCAACCCAAGGATCAGCTTGATAATCGTGCTCTTTCCAGAGCCGTTTGGGCCCAGAAGCCCGAAGACCTCGTGCTCGTAAATCACAAGATCGAGTTTGTCCACCGCGCGGGCGCGATCTCGCATCCAGAAATCCTTGAAGACCTTTGAGAGTTGCTGGCACCCTACCACCGGCTTGCGGGTGTCGTTCACGCCACCGGAATCGTTCGCGGAGATTGGTTGCTGGGATGTTGTCGCGGAAGCTGCCATTTATTCTTCTTCCTTTTCCTGGATGCCTCGCTGGGTCTTGTACACATCTCTGAGGTAGTCATCGCGTCGGCGGACTTGTCCTGCAACCGCTTCGGCGCGTCGGCGGATTCGGTCTCGTTCACGCTCGATATCCGGATCAGGATTAATCATGAGCTCAGCCGATGCCCCCTCTGGGAGGTACATCGTTGTGACGAAATCCTTGTTCAAGAACATCGCCATTGCTGATGACCAATCCCGAGCGATCATGAGCTTCGGATTCGCCTCGAACTGTGCTTGTTTGGCTCTGAACTGTTCAAGGTCGGCGATCGCTTCGGACACGCGTGTCGATGCCTGCGACTTGGCTTGGTTGAGCATCTCAGAGACCTCGCCAGAGATCAACGCGAGCGTGCTCTGCCCGTTGTAGTTCACCTCTTCGCCGGCAAACACTGCGTCGATATCAGTGAGCATCTGCGAAGCGAGTTCAGTCTCGCCGAGCTCAATAAAACGCTCGTAATCTTCGATCATCGATATGAGCACCGTCGCCGCACGCCCAGCGACCTCGTTGAGCCTTTGGTCACGCTCAAGTAGCGCATCCTCGCGCTGCTTGCCCGCGTTCTGAGCTGCAGACTGAACCGATGCGAACTGATTAAGCAGATACAGCGGCGGGTTCTTCCTCACAAGCACGATCCGGTCGATCGTGATCCCTGACTCGAGATCATCGAGTGTTCGCTGGGCAATCACCCGGACACGCCCGGCGATTGACTCGGCGGATTGCTTGAGCAGATCATCAATGGTCGTCTCGGCCATCGTCTGCACGACACCACGGCGAGCGGCGATGATGATCACCGTGCGTTCTTGTCGGGGGAGGATATTCTTTACAAACTTGAGGTGGTCTGAGCGATGGTAGTTGACCGTCCACTGGGTATGTGCGATGTTCAAGTCCGCGGTGATCAATGATCCTGCGCGAGACGGATTGAGCCGACCTTGGTTATTAAATCGATCAATCGGCATTTCAAGGAGCGCATCGTCGGGGACAGTTCCCGGGCTATTGGGCATGAAATCACGCGCCAAAGACACCTCGACTGCACCGCCACCAACACGGATCAGCTCTCCGATAGGGTACGGCCAAGTCAGATGAGCACCGGGTTCGAGATTGGTCTTTGCGGGTTTGCCCAAGAACACCGAAATCCCGCGTTCGCCTTCGTTGATCTTCTGTAGCCCACTAAAAACAAAGAGAAAAAGCAGAACAACCATGCCGACCCGCAAGAACCCATAGGTGATCCGCAACGCATCAGCGAGCGATTGATTCGCTGCATCCATCCGCAGTTGGCTCGATACTTTGGAGCTTCCGGATTCAACCCGGTTAAACCGGACCGATGCCGATCGCCCTGATACCAACCCCGGTTCCGCGGTCGGCTCGTCGTTGCCACCAAGATCATCGTTCAGATCAACATCCTGATTCACAGGCATGTCCTGCGGCTGTTGATCGCCGTTGGGTGTTGAATCGTGTTCGTTTGGAGTGTCAGCCATCGGTTAACCCTCCGCTCCGCTTGGTGTCCGCTCTTGTGGAACAGGCAGCTCGCCCTGCGACTCTTTGAGGGTGTCGAGGTCGAAGAGCTGCATGCCATAGTCGGAGGTCGAAAAGATCAAAGTGAACTTCTTGGCCATTGCATCACGCATGAGATTGATGTTTTGAATAAACACCGCCAGGTCTGGGTTGATGTTCTGCTCGGCAAGGTACGGAGCGGCTTCGCTCTCGCCTTTGGCCATGATCTCGTCGGCCCGCCTTTGAGCGAATGCTCGGATGCGCTCAGCATTGCTTGCTGCTTCGGCGCGGATCGCCCGGGCTTGTGATCGACCTTCGGATTCATATCGCTCAGCGAGCCGATCTCGGTTGGCGCCCATTCGGTTGATCACCGCGGAGGTTGTTTCTTCGGGGAGCACGATCCGGTCGATACCAACTGTTGTAATAAGTATCCCATAGTCTGCCAAAGGTTTGCCGCCGTTGCCGCCGCTGACGAGCAGTTCAAGCACTTCTTCTTCGAGCTTCGCGATAACCGAATCGCCTCTGTGGGAAGTAAACAGATCGTTCATCTTATACTTGCTTGTTTCACCGAGCGCACTGCGGAGCAGGTCACGGAGCACATCGTTCTCGGCCTTGCGAAAATGATCGGCTGCGCGATCGCCCGCATTTGAGAAGCTGCGGAAGAACAGCAACGGATCTTCAACCCGGTAGCTCAGGTATGACTCAACGATGATCTGAAAATCATCGGCGGTCTGCACCGTCTCTGAGCGAGTTTGCACGATCCGAATTCGTTTGTCGTACTTGGTGACACTCTCGACCGGATATGGCCATTTTATTTTAAGTCCCGGCTTGGTGATGATCGAGCTCTCATTGGCAGAGCCAAAGCGAGTCTTCACCGCGGTCTCGGTGAATCGCACCGTAAAAGTCGCGCTATACAACACGATTACGAAGACGAAGAAAACTGCAAATATCGGAATCATTAGCCCTTTAAGCTTTTGCACGACTCATTCTCCAATACGCCAGTTGAGGCGCTTATCACCCATTCTCGGGCACTGACCAACCGAGCGAGTGAACGGTGTCACTGCCAAGCATGATAAATCAAACGACTACTGCATCTCCGCGCCGGCTTCGGCGTCGAACACTTCTGTACCGACCTGCTTATCTTGCAGCTCAAGACGAACACGCAGCGACTCCAGATCGGACGGAGTCAGATACACACGAGAACTCTTCATCGCGTCGAGAAGAGCACTAAAATACATATTGCTTCGATACAACGCCGGCGAGGCGAGGTATGCCTCTTGCTGACCTTGCAGCAGACTCGCCTGTCCGCGTTCGGACATATGACGGACCCACCTGTTTGCCCCGGCAGCAAGAATCAACTCGCCCGCTTCGCCACCGGCTTTTTCAATCAGCCGCTGAACCTCAAGCTCCGCTTCGATGTACTGCGCGGATTCTCTCCCTTGAGCACGGCGGAGCTCGTCGAGGGCGATGAGCTGGGTATTGATTTCGCCGGCGAGTTCAACACTCCCTGCGATCTCGGTGAGCGTTGTAATCTGCGATTTCTTGGCATCTTCAATTAACGATTCGCGGTTCTGGCGGGCGATAATCACCCGTTCAAATGATGGTGCGACCTTCATAGGTGGATGCACGCCATTGACACCGACAAAGAGGAGTTCAATCCCTGTCCCTTGCCCATTATTGAGCTCGCCATAAGCGAGGTTGAGACGACTCATCAGCTCGACGGGCATCGCTGTCCGGTGGCTTTCCAGAATCTCACTGATCGAGAGTTCACCGATGTACTGGGTGACGACTGTCCGCCCGATCTGAAGCAGCATATCTTCGCGCTGTCCGGGGGCAGCGAACTGATCGAAGAGCATGACATTGCGGATCACATAGTGAACAGGGACTTCAACAGCGAGCAATGAGAGCTCGGCTACCGATGAGTTGCTCTGCTCGCCTTGGACTCCATCTGAACCTGTCGCATAATCCGGCTGGACGATATTGAGCCGTTCCTTGCCCGTGTGACTCTCGGTCCAAAGGATTGGGGTGTCTCCGGGTGTAGGAGGGTTTGATGCCAGATTCAGAATCCGAACACCCGTCGTTGTCCGCAGCTCTTCCCCACCACGATTAGTGACGACCACCGGCGTTTCATAGCGTGAGAACGGCCAAGGGAGCTTGATGTGCAAGCCAGGACCAATATCCCCGTCGCCAACTTCTCCAAAGCTATAGAGCGGCTTCTTCACGACGCCATTGGTCAAAATCAACCCGCGCTCGTGGGGTTCGACGATGACCAATGAAGACATCAACCACCCGATCCCGACGCCAACGATTACAAAGATCATGATCCATCGGCTCAAAAGCTGGTAGAACCATGTAGATGTCACATCAACACCAAACTGGTAGTTGACCGCTTCGCCTACATTTTCTGCGATCCGATCTGGTGCTGCGAGCAGACCAAGCAGACGAGAATCAAACGCTGGACGCGGAGTCTCGCCGGGTTTTCGTGGACGGTATACATCAAGAAGCAGGTTGAGCCCGATCTCGATACCAAAGGCGATCATCCCAACAGAGATAATCACCGGGCTCCAAATGACAATATGATTGATTCCCAGTGCGAGCTGCAAGAATGCGCCGACCGCGAGCACGACCCCGATGAGCGCGCCAGCGACCGAAATCGCCGAGCCCGCACGAAGATTCGACCATGCGTCGACTTTGCCCATCCCTGAGACAAACCGGGCGAAGACAAACCCAACAACCGCGAGCGATATCCCGATTGCCAATGCCCATCCGACATGGCTCGGCTCATATTTGAACGATCCTGGGCGGGCAAATGCAGTCCACGCACTAAGCCGATTGATCCCGATCCAGATATTGAGCACACCCATGAGAATAGCGCCACCGGGCACAACCCATTTATAGATGAACGCCAAACGCCGAGCGGCCATCCGCAGCTCGTCGCCGGTGGTATCGAAGGCACTCGCAGCCATCGCGCCCGAAACCGCGAGCTGCTCGGCTTCCATCGCTTCGAGCCGTTCGCGTCGGTGCTGATCGAACACCAGAAGCAAAAGCCCCCATGCGATCAACCCGGTTGCCAAAAAAGTCGCAGCGCTGCCCGCGGCGTAATCGCCTGCAAAGCGCCCGTAGAAAAACACGGTCAATGTCAGCAAGAGCTGAAGCACCAACCCGATCAAGCTGATCGAAGATGCCTTGCGATAGGTCAGATAATCGCCCTTATTCATCAGGTGGATCTTTCTGGTCTTGGGTCAACTGTTCAAATAGGTTTACCGATGTGGGTTCACCAATGGAGTCAGTGGGTTTGGCAGCAGGCTTGACCCGCTACGAAAATGGTTTCAGGGGTATTGTGGGCATGGTGTTGCCCGGTTTCCACCCGGAATCCCATCTACATGCCATCTCCCGCTTGTCGACACCTGTGACCAAGAGCTGACAGTTGCCTTTTTTGCGCATCTCGATGCCGTTGAACACCCTGAGTGCCACGAGCACCCGACGCGTGCTACTCCCTACGCAGGTTCAATCAAACGGGTTCATCGAGATGTTGGGAATGACCAACTTTCTCATCGCAAACATCGAACCAACCCTCGGCTCGGGCGTATCAGCAATGGCTCAACCACCAAACATCCCACTCGTTGCCAATGCACGAGGGTCATGTGCACAATTCACGATTCACCGTCCCTACCATGATCCCTTCATGATTACACCAGTCATTACCATCGCATCGAACGCGTTTAAAGAAAGCATCCGCCAGCCGGTGTTTTTCATCATGCTGCTCCTTGCAGCCTTTATCCAGCTGCTCAACACATGGATTGTTGGCTTTACCATGGGTGCCAACAATGTCCCCGGTGAAGTGACCGGCGATGACAAGCTCTTGCTCGATGTCTCCATGGGCGGCGTATTCCTGCTGGGAATCATGCTCGCCGCCTTCATCGCCACCTCGGCGATCTCACGAGAAATCGAGAACAAAACCGTCCTCACAGTGGTTTCAAAGCCCATCGGACGCACAAGTGTTATTCTGGGTAAGTTCTTGGGTATCTCGAGCGCGATGTTTATCGCGATCGGGATTATGATCGCCTTCCTTCTTATGGGGATCCGACACGGCGTCCTCACTACTGCGGCTGACGATCCCAACTACCCGGTCATCCTTGCCTCGATGGGTGCCATCTTTGGATCAATCCTGATTGGTGCCTTGGGCAACTACATGTATGGCTGGTCCTTCGGGCAGACCGCATCGCTGCTGCTGCTCCCATTGATCTGGATCGGGTATATCGCGGTTTTGTTTGTTGATGAAGACTGGGTGATGATGTCCCCGGTTGAGAATCTCAAGCCTCAGATCATGCTCGCGTGTACCTGTTTGGCGATGGCGATCTTCGTGATGACTGCTTTGGCGACAGCCGTCTCGACGCGTCTGGGGCAAGTCATGACCATCACTATCTGCACCGGGGTCTTTATGATCGGATTGCTCTCGAACTACTGGTTCGGACGAGATATCTACGAAAACCAGCGCATCGGGCAGATCGCGATGACGGAATCCTCGATCCCGGGGACTGATCTCTACGATTTCTATCGAGCCGAGGTGTATGAACTCGCTGCCAAACGCAACAGCATGACGGTCGAAAAGTTCGACGAGAGCGGGTATGACCCACGCTCGTATGTCTCATTGCGTGAACTAACCAAGATGGATCAATCCAAGCTCAAGGATGATGAAGCATGGAATGAAGTCATGCTCCGCAGCCCGGGTTCGATGATCCGAATCTCAATGCTCGGCCCACCGACCGAGGAACTCAAAGTTGGCGATTCGTTCTACTATGGCGCATCGCCCAGCGGGATCGGGCTCGTCACTCCTAATTTTGAGCCGCTCGATCCATCGGTGACCCCGACAAAGAATGCACGACCTGAGCCGGCGCTCGTCATCACCGAGATTGACGACATGAAAATTGTCGTCCAACAGGTCGGACGCGAAGGGCTGCCGCTCTCACGACCACCATTCCCCCGCGATTCGATCTTCCTCCATCCTACGACGATCAACAAGGTGCCGCTGGTCATCTGGTCGGTCGTCCCCAACATGCAAGCCTTCTGGCTCCTCGATGCGGTGACGCAGAACCAACCAATCCCCGGCTCGCATGTGCTCTTAATCTTCTTCTATGGCATCTGCCAAATCGTGGTGTTCTTGTCGATCGCGGTAATCTCGTTCCAGGGACGCGATGTGGGTTAATCGTATCTTACGATTTCCCATACATCTTTGGGTGCCATGCTTACGCCCCGATGTCTTCATCGGGGTTTAAGCATGTTTAAGCATGACAAGGCGTATGAAGACCTGCTTAAGCTGCGCGTAAGCAGGGCACCCCGCTAAGCCTGATTCATCTGTTCGAGTTCATCATTGATCGAAGCAATGCCCTGAATCATCTGAATGAGTTCATTCCCTCGCACAAACTGGCTCGGTATGAGCATTGGCTCTGCACAGTTCGCTTTCAAGAACCCCCACTGTTCAACAAACAGATGCCGTAGTAAAGTCTGACCATTCATGTACGATTCATTGTTGTAAGGCTCCTGCATCTTTGTATAAAGCTTGCACAAATCTGTCGGCTCACCTTCTCCCCAGTCCAACATACCTCCGCGGATGACAATGGATGTCCGCCTGTGCTTGTAAATCTGATAGCACAATGACCAGATAAACGCAATGAACGACACCCCTGCGCTGTACGCGAACGAGAATAAGACCAGTGTGTAAATCGGGTCTTGTATCTTGATATTTCCTAGAACCCAGTTCGCAATGACTGCAAACATCGCGGCCACTACCGCAAAGCCGAGCACCAAGAGAAACATAAACCAAGCCAACTTCCAAGCACCACGAAAGATAACTCGCCAGTTCAATCGTGTCGCCCACTCACCCTGCAACTGTTCGATGATCTCTTCACGCTTGGCGATCAGCTCGTCCTGTTTTGGAGCCGCCTCTACGCTCATACCTCAGCCATTGCCCGGGCGTACACCTTCACGCACTTCTCAGCAGCACCGTCCCAGTTCAAGCCGCGAAGCTCGAATCGACCATGCTCGCGCAGGGTCTGGCTCAATGGCGGATAACGCAGTACCGCCACGATCTTGTTGGCCATCTCGTCGGTGTCCCAGAAATCAACCTTAAGCGCGTGGGTCAGCACTTCGGACACGCCGGACTGCTTGGAGACAATCACAGGCACATCATTGCGCATCGCTTCGAGCGGCGCGATGCCGAAGGGCTCGGAGACGCTGGGCATCACATAGCAATCTGCCATCTGATACACCCGGTCCACATCGCGCCCGCGCAAGAACCCGGTGAACAAAACCTTGTGCCCGATCCCGATCGCCGCGGCGTGCTCGATCATCCGCACCGCCATGTCGCCACTGCCCGCGACTACAAACTTCACATGGTCTTCTTTTTCGAGCACCCGCTTGGCGGCTTCGATGAAGTATTCTGGACCCTTCTGCATGGTAATTCGACCAAGGAAAAGCACGATCTTGTCGGTCTTTTCGATCGCGGCTCCACGCGTTGGCTGGACGCCGTCTTGGGCGACGCCGTTGTAGACAACATCGATTTTATCATCCGCCACGCCATAGCGTTCGTTGACGATCGCTTTGGTCAATCGCGACACCGCGATCACCCGATCCGCTCCGTGCATCCCCGCTCGTTCGATGTCGTACACCGCTTGGTTAATGTGCTCGCCCGAGCGATCGAACTCGGTCGCGTGAATATGGCACACCAAAGGCTTGCCCGTGATCGCCTTGAGCATCATCCCCGCAGGGTAGGTCAGCCAATCGTGGGCATGAATCACATCGAATCGTTCGGTCATGCCAATTGCTGCGACGAGCCGAGCGTATTTTTGAGCATCGCCGAAGAGATCCGAGCTATAGCCCCCACTGCCCGTGCCCATCTCGCCGAGCGATTCAAGCACTGATTCGATGACCGTTGCCAGCTCGTCGGCTGACGAACCCGCGACCGCTGCGAACTGCTCCGTATCTGATCTGGAAACAATCGAACCCGGCAACTGCGTTGTGTGTGTCGTTGTTTCGCGTTGTTCTTGGATAGTCTCGACCACTCGGCGGAGCACATCGCCCGCGTCAACCCCTGGATACGAACTCGGGGAGGTTGCCTTGAATGTTTCGAGCTGGGTCATAATCTTGCGGTAGATCACGGATTCTTGAACCGAAAGCGATACAGGCAACTCAGCTTCACCCGTCGGCATGCTTGATATACCAGCGGGGATCGTCTGGCGCGAGAGCTGACCAGAACGCAATGCCGCTGCACGCTCGGCAAGGATCCTCGGCCCAACAAGCTCGACATGCGAAACATGCCCTTCAGGGATCTGGTGAGGCAGCACAAAGACCACCTCGTGCCCTTGGGACACAAGTGATTGGGTCAGCCCATCGACCGCTGTCCCTAATCCGCCTGACATAAATGGTGGAAACTCCCACCCGAGCATCAGAATCCGCATCGTCGTGACCCGGCCTTCCTATTTGAACCAACAATAACTCAAATCATCAATCTTCTTCGGTATCATCCATATCACCAAGCTCACGGAGCACAATCTCGTATCCTAAAAGCCAGATCAGTGCGTGCTGGGCAGCTTTGGGATCATCAATCGCGCTCGAAAGCCTCGATCGGAAGACATACATCAACTCAGGCGATCGGAAATGGTCAAAGCTCACCTTGGCATCGTGGTGTCCGAGATCGATGACTTCTTCTTCGATGAGTTCGTCGAGTTTGTCGCCGGTGTTGACGAGATCGCCTTCGATCGAGCCTGAGAGCCAGCGATCTTTGGTCTCAAGGCTGATCCAGATAGCGTCGTCAACGACACTCACACGATAAAATGCCTCTTCGGCGGAGTTCTTTGCTTGGCAGGATAAACCGCGATCATCGATGATGATCTCGCCAAAGACATTGGCATCAATCGCGCCTTGTTGGGCGTGCTTGTAGAGTGCTTGTTTGGTATCTTCTGACAGTATTGACATCGGGGATCCTCGTCGCATGGCCAGTAAAAAGTCCGGCATGAGACCTATAAGAAACTGATTTCTGAGTGATCGTAGACTGTATGGCGCTCGTGTGCTGATCTTGTTGGCAGAATCGGTACGCTGAATTGAGTTTGAATACTGAGATTGGGTCGACTCTGTGTGTTTGGACGATATACTTCTCTCCGCTCAACCTGCCCAGGTGGCGAAATTGGTAGACGCGCCACCTTGAGGTGGTGGTTCCTGTAATGGGATTGGAGGTTCGAGTCCTCTCTTGGGCATTTGCACTTAAGCAGCATCGGATCATCCGATGCTGCTTCTCTTTTTGGCTGTATTGGGACATAAATCGAGATCGAACTGATTCCCAATCAGCATGCTCGATCATCTTTGTATTTCAGCCTAACTCCACCAACCCCGCTCAAGGAGCCCTCCATATTGGTCGATCTCGATCCTGCCCGGATTGATTGACACCAGATGAAAGAGGTGACTTGTGCGAGTACTTGTTGTTGATGATTCTGCCTTTATGCGAAAAGTTATCTCTGATATGATCAGCTCAGACTCCGCCTTTGAAGTTATTGGCACCGCCCGTGACGGCAACGATGCCGTGGCAAAGGCTCTTGAACTCAAACCCGATCTGATCACGCTCGATATCGAGATGCCCAACAAAGACGGTCTCACCGCTCTTCGTGAAATCAAAGCGAAGTGTCGAGCATTCAAGCCGGCGATTTTGATGTGCTCCTCGCTCACTGTAGCGGGCAGCCATGAGGCACTCAAAGCGATGCGTATTGGTGCTTCCGATGTGATCGGCAAAGACCCGTCAACTGTGGGACAAAAGGATGCCGGGTTCAAGACTGAACTCCTCGAAAAACTCCACGCCATCGGCGGGCATCGCAAGTTTATTCAGTCTGCTCCTGCCCCCAGTGCAAGCAGCTCACCAGCCGCACAAGCCTCACCTCAAGAGCTATCTGGTGCTGAGATTGATTTCTCGCGTGTCCAAGCGGTTGTTGTTGGATCATCCACCGGCGGCCCACCTGTACTTGAAGAAATCTTTTCTAAGCTCACGAGTTCACTCCGTGTGCCGATCATTGTTGCCCAGCACATGCCCGAGCAGTTTACCAAGAGCCTTGCTTCAAGGCTCGATCAGTACTGTAGCTGTAAAGCGAGCCTTGCTTCACACGGTGCGATCCTTTCAGAAAACGGCATCCACATCGCCCAAGGCGGCAGCCATATCAAACCGACACGCATCGCAGGCAACAAAATCGTCACGCGCTTGCTCGATTCCGTTCCAGGAGCGATCTACCGCCCATCGGTTGACCTGCTCTTTGAGAACTACGCGAAGCTCTTTGGAAAGAACCTGCTGGCGATTCAACTCACCGGCATGGGTGCCGATGGCGCCAAGGGCGCGGCGAAGATCAAGGCTGCGGGCGGGCAAATAATCGCCCAATCAGCAGCTTCATGTGTGGTCTATGGCATGCCCAAAGAAGTCATTGAGAAGAACCTCGCGGATCAAATCCTTGATCCCAAGCAGATCAGAGACCTGCTCGTGGAACTCAACAAAGAATCTTCCATAAGCAATTCTACCAAAAACACTAGCAATTTTGAACACCGCAAATCGGCTTGATGATTCATTGAAATCTTCTATTAACTCATCATCAAATTATCACGATAGAGAACGAAGAAGCCGGCTTTAGTCACACGACACACGATGAGGAAAATACATAATGCAACACGAATCAATGCTCAGTGAACAATCTGGCGAGCAGCTACAACTCGTGAGCTTCACCGTCGGCGAAGAGCTTTTCGCAGTCAATATCCTCAGTGTCCAAGAGATCAACCGGATGATGTCGCTGACCAAGGTGCCTCAGAGCTCAGATGGTATCGAAGGTGTTATTAACCTTCGCGGACGGATTATTCCTGTCCTCAACCTGCGGAGTCAGTTTGGGATACCCGCGGCAGAAATCAATGAAGACTCACGGATTATCGTGGTTGATGTCGCAGGCTCAACTGTCGGATTCATTGTTGATTCGGTTCAACGCGTATTGCTGATCGACAACTCAATTATTGAACCCACGCCGTTGATGAGCACATCAATAGATTCAAGCTATGTCCGTGGCGTTGCCAAGCTCGACGAGGAACTCCTGATCTTGCTTGATCTCGACAACCTGCTCTCGCCAGAGCACTTGAGTGCCCTCGAAAACGCAAACAAACGCGCTGCCTGATTCAAATATTGAACGCATATTCGCATTATTTGACATTGAGAAAGTATTCCTGATATGAGCACAGCAAACAAAATCAAAATGAGCACCGATCAGTTCACTCGAATGGCCAAGATTATTTATGATCGATCCGGAATCCATTTCCCGGATACGAAGAAGTACATCATCGAATCTCGGCTCTCGCATCGGATCGCCGAGCTTGATATGGAAGACTTTGACCAGTACATCTCGTACCTCACGATGGGCCCGTACCAGACCGAAGAGTTTCAGGAGATGTTCAATCGCATCACCATCAACGAAACGAGCTTCTTCCGCAACGATGCCCAGCTTGATGTCTTTGAATCAAGTATCTTACCAGATCTTCTTGAAGCTCGTGCATCGAAAAAACGGCTCCGGATCTGGTCGGCAGCTTGTTCGACCGGTGAAGAACCATTCACCATCGCGATGCTCCTCCACCGCACACTCGGCGTCCGCTTGAGCGATTGGCGGATCGAGATTCTGGGCACAGACATCTCTGAAAAAGCACTCAAGGTCGCCCAAGGCGGCAAGTACAACTCGTACGCTGTCCGCACCACACCGAGCCTGATGAAGGATCGGTACTTCAAAGAAGACGGGCGAGACTTCCTACTCAACGACACCATCCGTTCGATGGTCAACTTTGAGAAGCACAATCTCAAGGACCGCATGGCTGCCCGCCGACACGGCACCTGGGATGTTATCTTCTGCCGAAATGTGTTGATCTACTTCGACGACGAGATGAAACGAGATGTGATCTCCATGTTTGACAAGCAGCTCGACAGCGACGGCACCCTCTTTATCGGTCACTCCGAACGCATTAAAGCATTGACCGACACATTTGAGCAGCTCCCAATCCCGCAGGGTTTCTGCTATCAGAAAACCGAATATCTCGCAACCAAGGGGAGCTGAACATGAGCGTCTACGACTTTGACCCAGAAATTATGCAGGACTTCCTGACCGAATCAGGAGAGCTTCTCGAACAACTCGAAGGCGATCTTGTCGTCCTCGAATCAGAACCAGAAGACCTTGAACTGCTCAATCAGATTTTCCGAGCACTGCACACCATCAAGGGCAGCGCCTCGTTCCTCGCACTGACCAACCTTGTTACGATTGCACATTGTTCAGAGAGCGCACTCAACACCGCACGCAATGGCGATCTGATCATCGGAAAAGCCGAGATGGATCTGCTCCTCGACGCGATTGACATTCTGAAAATTCAGTTCGAGGAACTTGCCGAGGGCAATATGGAACTGACAGCTGCAGCCCCTGAACTCATCAACAAGCTCACAATTTTGGGCAATGGCGGGTCTCTTGATGATACCCAAGACGCTGACGAGCAACTAAATGCTTCTGAGTCTGACGCAAACACTCAGGCACAATTATCTCAAGACAATCACACCGACGGCAGAACTGTCCAATCGATCACATTTGATTCTTCAAAGCTTGATCTGATCGAGCATC
This sequence comes from Phycisphaerales bacterium, assembly GCA_016764015.1. Next base: position 15,954 of record JAESSR010000005.1, on the reverse strand, counting down.
TGGCCATCGATATCGACGATACTCTGAACCAAGCGATCGCCAAACTCGGGGAGCTTTCAGACGAAACAACGCGAGGATCGGCAGCCGCCGCAATCACTGACCTGTTCGAGGATGTTGCTCGCACCGTTGATTTCTTCGAGATCAAAGAAGTGGGCGCATTGGCCAACGCTTTGGTCGCAGCGATTGAAGGCATCGATTCTCTCTCAGACGAGCACATCGCCCAGATGACCCCACGGCTCCACGCCATCTGCTTGCTCGTTGCAGAGCAAACCAAAGAGTTGATTAATCAGCAGGTTATCAGTTGGGAAACAAACACATTGCTCGATCGCTTGAGCAAATCTTCCCAGGGTGTTGAGCTCGAAGAAGGTGTTCTAATCGCGGATTGTGACCCGCACACCGCGTTGCACACCGATGGCATCCCATTCGGTGATACACCCAAAAACGACCAGTTAGACGACAACAATGATTCAGCAGCAATCGCATCATCACCCGACACATCGAAGTCAACGATCACTGAATCCAAATCGCCTGCCTCCGGATCAAAGGCAACTGCTAAAAACACAATGAATCCGATCGAGCAGACCATCCGTGTCGAGGTTTCACGACTCGAATCATTGATGAACCTTGTCGGCGAGTTAGTACTCCAGAAGAACCGGATCGGCGCGATGTCAGAAGACATCGGGCGAACCCAATCCGATGCGGACCTAATCGAACAAATGGAAATCACCGCATCGACACTTGATCGAGTGACAGGCGATATCCAGCTCGCAGTGATGCGTACACGGATGCAGCCGCTCGACAAGCTCTTTGGAAAATGCCCACGACTCATCCGAGACTTGGCGTCCAAGACCGACAAAAAGATGCAGCTCGAGGTCATCGGTGGAGACACCGAGGTCGATAAGTCCGTCATCGAAGAACTCGGTGATCCGATGGTCCATCTTCTTCGCAACAGTGCCGATCACGGCATCGAGATGCCTGCAGACCGGTTGGCTGCAGGCAAAGATGAAACCGGAACCATCACGCTCATCGCCGGGCACGATGGCAGCCATGTGACAGTCAAGATCGTTGACAACGGCAAAGGACTCAACCGCGAGGTTATTGGAAACAAGGCTGTCGAAAAAGGGCTTGTGTCCGCGGAGCAACTCCCAACACTCTCAAACGAAGAAGTCTTCCGGTTCATCCTCGAACCAGGATTCTCCACAGCTGAGCAGGTCTCGGATCTCTCCGGGCGAGGCGTAGGCATGGATGTCGTACGAACCAATATCGAAAGCAAGCTCAAGGGCAGTATTTCGATCGAGTCCGCCCCCGGCGAAGGCACGACGATTCATATCTCAATACCACTCACCATCGCGATTATGCCCGCGATGATGGTCGCGGTTTCTGATGAAGCCTTCGCCATCCCGCTGACATGTATCACCGAGATTGTCCATCCAACCCCAGAAATGATCTCCGAGCTCGGCGACGAGCCTGTGATCCATCTACGCGGGCAGGTCTATCCGCTCATTAGTTCACAAGAAGTGTTCAAAGTGCCGCTCGAAAATCGGCTCGATGAAAACTTCGTCGTCGTAATCTCATTCAATCAGAAAATCATCGGCTTGCGTGTCTCACGCATGATCGGACAGCAAGAAATCGTCGTCAAACCACTCGATGGCGTTCAATGCGAAGGTCCAATCTCAGGGGCAACAGTCCGAAATGATGGCGGCGTGAGCCTCATCATGGATGTCGCCGAGCTTATGAAACTCTCACGAAGTTCACGATCCACAGCCTGCGCAGCACATTAATCCAAGTTCAGCATTCACACCAACCGGCACCGACTAAGGAGCAATCAAATGGACGCCAGTTATATCACACCTTTCATGACATCAATTCAGAATGTCTTCAGCACGATGTTCCAGTTGCCCGTCGAAATCGGGGAACCACGCATTAAAACCGATTCAAAGACTACCCACGATGTCTCAGGCATTATCGGTGTATCTGGCGAAATGACGGGCACGATCGTGCTCTCGATGCCTTCGGATACCGCAGAATCCATCGTCACCCTGTTCACCGGGATGGAAATGGATGCCGATTCTGACGACTTCGCCGATGCGATTGGCGAGTTGATCAATATGATCTCGGGCAACGCCAAAGCCGAGTTCCAACGCAAGGCCGTTTCGATCTCATGCCCATCAGTCGTCATCGGAGCCGGGCATCGTGTCTCATCAGGCGCAGGAGTCCCATGCGTGGTGATCCCTTGTCATACAGACTGCGGCGAGGTTGTCCTCGAAGTCGCACTCCGCGAAACAGTCATCGAAGCAACAAACACCAACTCCACCGCAGCCTAAACCCACTGCAAAGCACATATACCAAGGAGCATACCAATGCGAATCCTTTTGATCGACGACTCAAAGACAATGCGTAATATTCAAAAATCCGTACTCAAGCAGCTCGGATACACCGATCTCGAAGAAGCTTGCGACGGGCAGGATGCCCTGGGCAAGATCGACGCCTTCAAGCCAGACCTGTGCCTTGTCGATTGGAACATGCCCGTCATGGACGGCTTGACCTTCGTCAAGACCTTCCGTGAGAAGGACAAGACAACGCCATTGATCATGGTCACGACCGAAGCTGAAAAAAGCCGAGTGATCGAAGCGATCAAGGCCGGGGTCAACAACTATGTTGTCAAACCATTCACGCCCGACCTGCTCAGCGAGCGAATCTCTGAAACGCTCGCCAAGTGTGGCGCTAGCTAGTAAAGCCTTGAACAACCCAAAGCATCTTGGGTTGCGAGGACTCTCCCGTGGAATCTCAAGAACCCAAGTTTGACCATTTATTCACGCTCAATATCAGTGCGGATAAGTTTAATGCTGCTCTCCGAATCAATCCAGATCCGGAATGTGAATCAATTACACGAGATTCGCTCAGAGCGTTCATCGATGCCCAAGGCATCGCCGATCGCTGTATTCTTGACGATGAAATCGCACGCCTTGCTGATGAGACAAAGGCTGACCCAACCAACTTGCATGAAATGGTCATCGCCCGCGGCAAACCCGCCGTCTTCGGCAGAAACTCATTTATCAGATACGCTGAGCACATCGAATCACAAATCGAAGCGATCACAAATCGCCAAAAATCATGCGACAATGAATCACCCAAAGGTATTGAGGATGAAGACCAAGCGATAAACTTTCATGACCAGAGCCCGTTTCTCATCGTCTCAAAGGGTGAGCACATCGGGCAGATCATGGATGAAGTTGCAGGCGAAGACGGGTTTGAACTCACCGGCGAACCAATCCTCGCGGTCCAAGAGATCGTGCTTTTCGAACTCGATGATGATTCATTCTCTGTGAGTTCTGATGGCAACATTCATTCTCTCATCAATGGACAGTTCATCTATGATGCCAAAGATGTCAAGGTACTCGATACACTCGACATCTCGAACAGCGTCGATTTCACGACGGGGAATATTGATTTTCCCAACGATGTCATCGTCCACGATGGCGTCCACGACCAGTTCACTGTCAAATCCCAAGGCAATATCGAAATCCATAAGCTCGTTCAGGCAGCATTTCTTGACTCTGCAAAGGACATCGAGCTCAAGAACGGGATGGCTGGACGCAAGATCGGCACCATTACAACGGGTAGAAACTTGATTGCAAAGTACATCGACGGCGTACACGCAACGATCGGTGGCGATTGTGAAATCGCAAAGGAAATCACCAACTGCCACCTCTCGGTCGCCGGCTCGATCCAATCGCCCCTCGCTGTGGTGCGTGGCGGCGAGACCTGGGCGAACAACGGCGGCGTCGTGTACTCGGTTGGCTCTGAGCAAGGGGTCGAAACCGATATCATCATCGGGTCCCTCCCCAAAATCGAAGAAAAGCTCGCCATCGCCAATGGACTCCATGCACAGATCACAGCCTCGATGACCAAGCACATTCAGGAACTTGAAATATCCAAAGAGAGCATGGGTAAGCCATCTGAAATACAAAGAGAACAGATCAGGGACATGGAATCCGAGATCGCACTCTTGAGCAAACAGCAGCTCGCCCTCCAAAACGCGATCTGTCGACTGCGTCAGATTCACAAAGCGCACACATCCCATCGATTCACCGTGCGATCTGCTATATATGCAAAGAGCGAGCTCTGGCTCCCCGGTTATCGGGTGTACTTTGAGAAAGATGTCAAAGGCGAGCTCATCATCGATCTCGATGAACACTCCGAACCGATCATCATCAGGAATGCTCAGTCAGTTCCGCTCAACACGGTTGCCAAAGTGAGAAGCGACAATCGGGTGCTCATGGTCACGCCCCCACGCCCTGAGCTTGAGGCTGATGGTACTGATGATGAGAGTTCTGGTGAAACTCTACCCGATGAATCCGGTATTGATCAGCCGAATCTCGATCTTCCAGATCAGAACGATGATCTCCAGCAGGCAGCCTAGTTTGACATTGATCCATCAACTTTGGGTGACTCACTGATCCATACGGAACCAAAGCCCGTATCATGTGGTATATTCATGTATCGACAGCTTCGATGTAGACGCTGCCAACTTCGACGCGCACAATACCGCCCATGACCATCCACACACACTCGCCCAAATCATCCCAAGTCACCCAACAGACCCGCCCGATACTGATTCTCCGCTCGGGGCTCGCATTGGGTTTGGCATTGGGTCTGTTATTCGCCGGAGTCGCAACTTATGCGACCAGAATCAACAGCACTCACACCAACGCTCCAAACTCAAATATCCAGTCCAGCAACTATCTCAGCAGCTATCAAACATCCATAGATATGAGTACATCCTTTGAGCCGAAAAATGAGCTCAATCCAGATGCTGACATAATGATGCGCGAGTGCATTATTCTGCTCAACACCGGCAGACGAATCACCGGCGAGTTCATCCGCGAAGACTCGCTTATCGTGGTCATCGGGATCAACGGGATCAATACCACTTTTCAACGCGATCAGGTCGCTGCGGTCACCATTTTGCCCCCTGTCTTACAACGGTATGAGCAAATGCGTTCAGCAATCCCAGACGACGACTACGACGCCCGGCTGGTGCTCACCGAATGGCTCCGATCCCGCAAAGCCTACAGCCTCGCGCTCAAAGAACTCAACTCCCTGCTGATCGATGACCCGTCCAACGCAAGGGCTAAGCTCTTGCATACCTGGCTCAGCGAGTTCGTCAAGCTCTCTCAGGCAACCCCCAACGAGGCGAACACATCATCCCAAAACGCTGACAAAATCACCGATCAAATCAAACCAACCAAGCCCAAACGCTCGAAGCGTCCGCTCCGAAACACCTTTGAGCCGCTGACAACAGAGCAAATCAACTTGCTTCGGGTCTATGAGATCGATCTGAGTGATCCGCCAAAGCTGCGTGTTCCCGACGAGGTATTACGGATTTTAATGCAACGCAAGCCCAACGAGTTCTCACCCAACGAGAACGAACGCAACAAAATATTCCGTCTTCGTGAGATCGAAAAACTCAAAATTGTCTTCTCACTCAAGGCTCGTGATTTGTACAATCAGATCGAGGTGCTCGAAGACCCGGCATCGGTCAGCATGTTCAAACAGAGCGTCCATTCCCAGCGTGGTTGGATTATCAATGCTTGCGCCTCAACGCGATGTCATGGGGGCCCAGATGCGGGAGCATTCAAACTCCTCAATACCCGCCCGAACTCCGACGAAACCTCCTATTCAAACCTGTTTATTCTTGAGCACTACACACTTGAAAATGGACTGATGCTGATCAACTTTGAAGACCCTGAACGCTCGCCTTTGCTCCAAATAGGTTTACCAAGGACTGGCTCGCTTTCGCCTCATCCAGAAATCCCCAAAGGCTACCCCGGACGCGGGTTCCGGCCTATTTTTCGATCCACGCGCGATCGGAAGTACCGTGAGGCAATTGAATGGATCAACTCGATGTATCAGCCTCGCCCTGAGTATCCATTCGAGTACCGACCCCAATCGAAACCCGAATCTGACTCCCCCTCATCATCCAATCCTTCAACACCTGAACTCAAGCCCTAATACATTTGTATCCCCCGGTGTGCTACGATGGGTGTCGTGTTTCTCGATCGGTTTGTACCCCGAAATACGACCACATCCGGTTTGAACGCTTTATGTGTTCGCTTCGTTTGAGATAGTGAATAGGACTCACAATGCCCAACATGATCAGAATGAACAATATGACCAATATGAACAATCAGACATCAACTTCGCTCCGACGAACCACCAAAGTTGTGTCTGCAATCGCCCTGATTGCCATGGCTGGTGTTTCTGGGTGTTCCAAGTCGGACGATGCACAAGCCGCGGTCAAGGAAGCAGGTCGTTCATTCAGTGTGATCGCTGCGGGTGACTCGACCGCAACTCCTTCATATTCAGCAACGGCCTATCGCGAAACAGAGGCTCTTGTCTCCGAGTTTGCAGGCAGCGAGGACGGATACGCCGAAGCTGCTGCCATCACGCTTGGACTCTCTCGGCTCGGGCAAGCATCGTTGGCATCGATCGATGCGTCAAAGACTGAAACACAATCATTACAGCAAGCACGCGTGATCCGTGGGATGCTCAATGAGTGGCTCACGATGGATGCGATCTCGAAGGCCGCCGGCTTGTTTGATCCCTCCGCTGAACTCGCAGAGATCGAAATGCTCCTCGCACTCCGCCAAGACGATATCGCAAGCTATACCGCCGAACGCGACACCATCGATGCCAAAATTGCTGATCTTGATACACAAATTAATGATCTACGGACGAAATCATCCAATGAACGCAATCAGGCGGGTGCACTGGATCTGCAGATCGCCCAGGTCAACGCGATGCGAGCAGCAGAGATTGTGGTCCGCGTTCGTGAGCACACACTCAGAGCCGACGGCTACAAGCTCGAAGCAATCCGCATCGAAGGCGTCGCCGCTCAGCTCCGTCCGAGTGCAACAGAAACCGAGCTCAATGTCAACAAAGCCAGCTCACAGGTTGCGCTGCTCAAAGACGCACGCGACGAGCTCAATGAGCGGGATGTTTCAAGCCAGAACGACGCACGCCAAGCCCGTGATGCAGCATCGGCATCCGCCAAGATGATCGAAGAAGCGGTCGCCAACTACACCGAGTTCCGTGAGAACGAGGTGGTTTCAGCCAATGACAAGGCAACCTCACTGATCCGCTCGTCGCTCTCGGCATTCCGCGATGCGAACTCCGTCACCAAGCAGATTGCTTCGCTCTCAAAGGCATCCGCCCAGCAAACCCTCGCTGAGTGCTACGCCCGCCAAGCCAACGGCTACGCAGAAGCTGCGATTCTCTACAACGCAATCGATGAGGCTGGTCTCGCGGGCAACTGGGCTTCGATGGCCCAAGCTGCAGCCCAATCACAAGTTGAGACCGACGAACTCACCAATGAAGCATACCAAGGCGCTGCATCAGCACTCCGTCGAGCAGGAATTCGGGGCGATGAAGGCGAGAAAATCGAAGCGACCGCAGTCCGGCTCGATCAACTCGGAGGCGTTGAGCCTGAACCTGAGTACGAAGAGACTTATGAAGAAGACAGCCAACTCGATGATGAGTTCGCTGAAGATGAAACTGATCCAGATTCAGAGGGCTAAATCCTTTGCCGCAGGCGAACCAAGATTCGCCGTTTACTCGAGGGCTTTGTCCGTTTGTGCCCCATAGGATCATCCATGAGCACCACCGACGAGCCCAAAACGAGCGAGTTGCCAGGGACGCCGATCATCCCTCAAGTTGATCAGCACATCATCAAGCCCAACGACCCGATCGTTGGCAGGGTTCATGCGACCTATCTGTGCACATCCTCGCGAAAGGCAGCGGGGTTTGTCCGCCATATCGAGATTGATGTCTCGGGCACACCACTCGAAAATGCGTGGCACGCGGGGCAATCATTTGGTGTGATTCCGCCGGGCACCCAAGACAGCGGCAACGCACACAAGCTTCGTCTCTACTCCATCGCGGCCCCCACCGGCGGCGAGACCGGCGACGGCACCATCATCACCACCACCGTCAAGCGGGTCATCGACGAGCATTGGGATACGCATAAAATGCTCACCGGCGTGTGCTCGAACTACCTTTGCGATCTCAATGTGGGCGACGAGGTGATGCTCACAGGCCCAGTCGGCAAACGATTCCTGCTCCCAGAGAACCCGGCTGATCATGATTACATCTTCATCGCGACGGGTACCGGAATCGCTCCGTTTAGAAGCATGATCCTCGATCTGATCAAGCTGGGCATGCCCTCACGAGCTGCCCTGCTGATGGGTGTGCCTTACGAATCTGATTTGCTCTATGACGAGACGCTCAAGGGATGGGCCCATGAGCATGAACGGTTTAGCTATCATATCGCGGTTTCGCGCCATCTCACAACCAACCAGACCAAGAAGCTCTATGTGCAAGATCGATTGCGAGAAGACCTTGATCAGCTCGGCCCGATGCTCGCATCCCAACGCACCCTGGTCTATATCTGCGGCATCGCAGGCATGGAGCTGGGTGTCTTCCAGACCCTTGCCAAGTTATTATCCCCTGAACAACTGACTCAATACCTGACGATCGGCCCAGAAATCGCAGACGATATCGACAACTGGGAGCGTAAAATGATCCCCAAGAAACTCAAAAAGACCAAACGGTTGTTCCTCGAAGTCTATTGAGAGCACTTCTGAGGGCTGGGTTCTGAGCCGAGATCGTTCCCCGATCGATGATCTCTGGTGCCAAATCCTGACTCGACGCAAAACAGGCGATAAACTCTTACCGAATCTTGTATGCTGACATTTCCGTGCTTCATGCCAAACTCTGCTTAAATGAGGGAACGCCCCGTGATCCGATTGAATACACCCACGCTCAAATCCGTTCGTAGTGCCCTGCCTTTGGTGTGTGCATCTTTGTTGATGATGCTCGCTCCGAGCGCCCAGGCCCAGGGCGGCTCAGACCTTCCTCGCTCGACGGTCGAAGCGATCTCGGTGAGTGGTTCACAGCGTACCCAGATTAATGAGTTCGTCGAGGTTTGGACTGCTCGGGCACTCAGCGATGATGCCCAAAGCGCGAAGAAGGCGATGGAAGCATTGACTGAGCCGCTCAATCAACGCGGCGTATCGGTTGCCTTCCGACAAACCTACACTCAAGCAATCGCATCGTTGTTGGGTGAGTTTGACGCAATTGACTCGGTTGGCTCAACACTGGCTGCTCTTCGACTCGCGGGCGATCTAGCGACCCCGAGCGCTGCCTCACGCATCCAATCAGCGATTAAATCGAGTGATGACTTAGGCGTTCAGGTCTTTGCTGTTGCTCGGGCAGGGCAGGTATTCGATGTGACCATCAAGCATGGCCCGGCGATGACCGCGGGCGATGCGAGATCGCTTATTGAAGCGATTGAATCGATTGCATCGGGCGCATCAAGCGATGATCTGAATCCTGAACTCTTGCGGAGCTGCGTGCGGGCGCTGAGCATCGCGACAAGGCTCTCCTCGCGTGATATGGGTGACACTCGTTCGTTGGCGGTCAACGCCCTTGCCAACATTGTTGGGCCTCACCTGCGTTCGCTGGGTATCAACGATGATCCGTCCTTCGCTCAGGATTTGGCATTGCAAGCTGCGAGCGCGATGACCACTTCGATTTCCGACATTAGCTCGGACACCACCCCTGATGCGGTTAAATCGGCTGTCGGGCTTGGTGGCGATATTATCTCGGTCGCGTTGCGCCAAGTGCTTAAGAACACCATCGCGCCCGTTGATGATCGTGAGCTGACGACTCGATCAGTCCAAGCCGGCGAGACACTGTTGTACTTCGCGCTTCGCAATGACGCAGAACTCGACAACAACTATGGGCAAACTGTCCGCCAGACCGCTTTCGCCGAGCAACTCGCTGCTGGCGATGATAAAGCTTTCCGCAATGCGGCATCGCTCTTGCTCGGGGCTCGCTCTGCGATCTGCTCTGGGTTTGGATTCGACGATAATCGATTCGTCCGTTAATACCCCAATTTTCATCGGATCACTTCACACAACAAGGCGCAGTGACGGTATCGTGTAGCTATGTACCGGATGCTTATCCCTGTTATCTTGCTCATTGCACTTATCGCTGTTTCCGTGCTCTCTGATCGTCCGGCTCCACGGGCGGATCTTGTCTTCACGAACTCAGCTGAGGTCAACACCCTCGATCCCCAGCGGATGAGCTGGATGCATGATCTGCGCACCGCGCGATTGCTCTATCAAGGGCTCGTCGAGAATGATGTGCTCTCGGATGACTTTGGGATCATCCCTGGGGTTGCCGAGTCCTGGGAGCTCTCGCCCGATGGGCTCACCTACACCTTCCATCTCCGCCATAATGCCAAGTGGTCCAACGGCAAGCCTGTGACGGCTGAGGACTTTCGATACTCTTGGCGTCGGGCGATGCTCCCGGATCTGGTCTCTGATTATGTGAAGATGTTCATGAACATTAAAGGCGCGAGTGCTTTTTATGACTGGCGACAGCTCCAGCTCGAAGAGTTCCCCGATCGTGAGTTCGATTCAGCCGCAGCCCGTCAGCAGGGCGCGTACGAACTCTGGAATCAGACCAAAGCCAAGTTCGATGAACTTGTGGCGATGAATGCTCCCGACGAGCACACGCTGATTATTACGCTCGAACATCCGGTGCCTTATTTCCTAGAGTTGTGTGCGTTTGCGGTGTTCTCGCCGGTGTATGAGCCTTTGGTTTCGCAATATGAGCGTCCTGATGCAACGAGTGCGAGATTGATCCGCAAGCCCGGGTGGACCAAGCCGAGGGTATTGGTTTCCAACGGGCGGTTCGTGCTCACCGAATGGCGCATGAAACGGGATATGCGGATGGTGAAGAATGAATATTTCTGGGACAAGGATTCGATCGCGATCAACTCGATCTTGATCCCTTCGATCTCCGATCCCAACGCGAGCGTGCTGGCGTACCAGACCGGAGCCCTTGACTGGGTCGCGAATGTGACGGCTCCGTATCGCGGGGATATGGTTGCCCAGAAGCTTGAGTTCCTCGAAGAGCATCGTGAACAAGTCGAACGATATCGCGCACAAGGGCTCGACCAGTTCACGATCGATCGCTTGCTCCCGCAAGATCCACGCGCCCACACGCACGCGGTGTCATCCTTCGGCACCTATTTCTACAACTTCAACTGCAAGCCCAAGCTCCCCGATGGGCAGGACAACCCGTTCTTTGACCCACGGGTCCGCAGGGCGTTTGCGATGTGTGTAGATAAGCGATCAGTCGCGGACGAAATTCGTAGGCTTGGTGAACCAACCGCTTCGACACTGATCCCGCCGGGCTCGATCGGTGGGTATACATCACCGGCGGGGCTACCCAATATTGGCGATGCGAAAAACCAAGCCCAACGCGATGCGATTATTGCACAAGCTCGGGAACTGCTCAAGGCTGCGGATTTTCCTGAGGATTTTATTGTTGAGATGTCGTTTAACAAAGATTCAGGGCATGATCTGATCGCCCAAGCGATCGCCAAGAGCTGGCAACAGCATCTGGGTGTCAAGACCAAGCTCGAGCAGAACGAGCTCAAAATTTTCCGCGAAGACCTCAAGAACAAGGATTATATGACGGCCCGTGCGGGGTGGTTTGGTGACTATGGCGACCCCACCACCTTCCTCGACATCAACTATTCAACCGATGGCAACAACGACCGGGCATACAACAACCCGGCCTACGACGCGCTGCTCGATCGGGCAGCAACCGAACTCGATAGCGATTTGCGGATGGAGTTGTTGAGCCAAGCCGAGCGGATACTTGTTGAGGAAGACCTGCCTCTGATCCCGATCTTTCATTATGCGACGATCTATATGTTTGATCCGCACAAGGTGACTGGGCTCTCGACACACCCGCGCACCAAGCAGAACGCGTATCTGATTGATATTCTGAGCGACAAACTCGGCCCGAATGTTCCCAAGCCCATGAACGGGCGGGGTGCTGAGAGTTTGAGCAGCGATCAACAAGACGGGGGGGCAGCACCATGATGACTCTGATCCTGCGTCGATTACTCGCGTTGCCATTTATTTTGATTGTGATCTACACGATCACGCTGACACTCGCGTGGGCGGTGCCGGGCAATCCGCTTGAGAATCCTGAGAAACGACCCAAGCCTGAAGTCATCGAGCAGATGAACAAACAGTACAACCTTGATTCATTTCCGAAGTTCTATATCTCCTACCTCACCAGCGCCACAGGGATTCAGTACGCGATGGATTCGCTCTCTGGCCAAATCAGCCGAGAGCGTGAGTTGGCGATGAGCGAAGGGATGCCGATGCCTACTCGTCCGATCTTCGACTTCGGACCATCACTCAAATACGATGATAAAACGGTCAACGAACTTATTGGCGATACGCTCCCGGTCTCTGTGACGCTTGGAGCTTCTGCGATCCTGATCGCGTTGTTTATTGGTGTAGGCGCAGGGGTGATTGGGGCGGTCAAACCCAACTCGTTTGCCGATCTTTCTACACTCGCGATTTCGATGATCGGAATCTCGCTGCCCAGCTTTGTGATCGGCACCGTGATGTTGTTGACCTTTTCGCTCTGGCTCGGGTGGTTCCCCATCGCTCAATGGGGCACGCCCAAGAGTATTATTCTGCCCGCTTTTACGCTCTCACTACCGTTTGCTGCATACATCGCTCGGCTCACGCGCATGGGGATGATCGATGCATTAGGAGCCGACTACATCCGCACCGCACGCGCCAAGGGGGCACCGGAGTATTCTGTCCTGCTCAAGCACGCGCTCAAGAACGCGTTCTTGCCGGTGCTGAGTTTCCTCGGCCCTGCGACTGCGATGGCGATGACGGGCTCGTTTGTCATCGAACGGGTTTTTACGGTGCCTGGAATGGGCGAACACTTTATCAATGCTGTTCAGAACAAAGACCTGTTCCTCATCATCGGGGTAGTGCTGGTGTTTGCGACGATGCTGATTGTGTTTAATCTGATTGTCGATGTGCTCTACAAATGGGTCGATCCTCGGATTGAATAGATGCGTTTAGAGAGAGGTCCGTTAAATCACCACACATCCCATCCTGACCAACTCAAGAAAAAGACTCTGGTCATCGAAATCGATTACGCCATCGCGAGTGAGGTCAGCCTCAATATCACCCGCAAAGTACGCATGGGCAAAGAGGATGATGTCTCCAGCATCGACCATACCGTTCCCGTTGAAATCACCAAGGCAGCGATCAACGATCATCAGAATCACGATGCCGCCATTGTTTAAAGTGGGCAATTCGGCAAAGACATGGATAGGTTCAAACTCATCGAGCTGATATCCTGATGATCCGAATGCTTCCCACCCTGGCGTACCGAAGGTGAGCACTTCACGCAATGAATAGGTTGCGTCCTCGGGCACTGTTAGATACATCCAAGGTTCAATAAAATCTTGTTCATCAATACTCTGTGCAGAACCTCCTCCCCCATCGTCTAAATTATCTGTATCATCGGTTTCAGTCTGTGTCTCTGGGTCTCCGACTGGATCGTCGTTGAGCGTGCTGGCGTTGGAGTGAGCAATCAAAGAGCTTGTGGAAATCAGTGTTGTCCAGAGCACGATCGTATTGAGTATGTGCATGTCGTAGTTCCAGCCTCTCATGTAGGTGAGGCACATGGTAGTGATGAACATGCTCGAATCGATGAAAACTCTGATAATACCGGTGTTTTTCACACCCCCAGAACTGGTGATTTTCTGACTATGTAGAATCAACGATCACTCTAAAACGAACCTGCCAGCCCCCAGAAGTACATAATCGCGTTGTATAGACCGTGAACGATCATCGCGATGGCCAGGTATCGGGCACCAATTTCAGCGCGGGCAAACTGGCCTGTCCGCATGACCCGCTGCCAAATTTTGACGAGCCCGACCGTCGCTATGGTTGTGGTGAGGGTGTGGAGTCCAACGCACACGGTCCATCGCCAGAGGATAATAAACCGTGTCGGGTCTTCGATATACACGGTGAGATAGAGCACATTCTCGACGGCTGCGAACACAAAACCTGAGCATGCGCCGATGATCATCAGTTGTTTGGTTGATCGAAAGAGATATGGTTTCTGCTCAACACCCCACAGGAGCAGCGCGGTCTTCATCACTTCCTCAACAACGGGAGCAAAGACCACGATCGCGAAGAACTGGATGTATCCTTCGAGACCGAACGCTGTTGCGTTGCTTATCAATGAGCCGACGACTGCCAGCAACCCCGCGCCGGCCGCCATTACCCCTGTTGCAAACCAGCTCTCCAATGGGCTTGTTGCTTCGAGCTGCTCTGCGAGGTGCCGCTCGTAGGTGAGCGCGTTCTCTGGGACTTCACCAGCGAGCTCGGTTGAAAATGTGGGCTCGTCGAACACGCTGCGTTCTGCCTCGGCTGCGAATGATTCTCCGAGGTGTTCGTTATCTACTTTGGCGTGCGCCCGCGATTGGGTTGGGTCTGATTTGGGATCGAGCTGCCCTTTGCTTGCAGCGGTTGTAGGCTCAGCATGGATCGAATAATCTCTTGCTCGCAGACCCCGTTTTTTTCGTCGATCGCGTGCCATCAGTTGGTCTGGTTGGTTGGCGCCACACGGTTATACGCGGTGCCCGATGCGATAATGGCGACCATGGCGCTGCCTTTTTTATTCGATGACGATCCGCCAACATCTGCAGAAACAAACCGCACATTGCACACAGCGTCATAGCCCTGTTCTTGAGCAGCATCGATCAAACGCAATACTGATTCTCTGCGGGCACGATCCATCAACGAGAGATAGGCACGGAGTTCGCCGCCGATGATTTTTTTGAGCTTGGTGACAAAGCTCTTGAAGTAGTCTGTGGCAATGACACATTCGCCGATGACCATTGTTGAGCCCGAGGCTGAGTCCGCGTATGGATGGGATGAGAGTGTGGAAACGAGCACGCCTTTGCACTCGATCTCGCGGGCGTTGAGCCGCTTGATGTGCTTGCGTTCGGTATATCCGCCGATCCCAAACCCGAGTGCGAGCAAGAGAACCGCGATCCCGATTTGAATACCGATCCAGATCAGCTCATCCATCAGAGCCACCTGCCGGCGGGGTTGATTCATTCATATTTGCCATCGCGGGTGATTCGATCGAGGCGAGCTTAACGGCTGTGCCATAGGCGTAGAGTTCCGCGGCTCCGCTTGTGACGGCGCTGGTCGTGAACCGGACATTGACCACTGCGTCGGCTCCGAGTTCGTTGGCTTGGGAAATCATCCGCTCGACACTTTGGCGGCGGGATTCGACGAGCAGTTGGGTGTAGCCTTTGAGTTCGCCGCCGACCATATTCTTGATTCCGGCTGCGATATCGCGCCCGACATTCTTTGCGCGCACGGTGTTCCCTTGCACTAATCCGAGGATTGATTCGATATCTCTGCCTGGGATGCTCTCGGTATTGACGACAATCATGTATTCCCTTTCAGTATTCTGGCGGCTCTCAACTATCTTGGCTCATTGGATCAGTGTAAAACTTGCTCCGGGGAGCACATCGCATGCGACAAAGTCTGCATCGGCAAACTGCACCGCCTTCTGCCCGGGCGCACTCAGCGTGAGCACAAAGGGTGCCCCCGCATCGATCACCAGCACATTGGCGATTGGATCAGTCGCGATCACGGTGCCCATGACTCTTCTTGGGGTTCCAAAGCACGGGTCGATTCGGCGACCGCCGGCATTGGGTTGGTCGATTCTCTTTGCTATGGCAAAGATTCGTCCCATGACCATTTCGCCGAGGTGTGATCTGAGCATCTCAAGATCATCGCTGGTTTCGAGTGCGGTCTTGTAGCTGGTGTTGGGGAAGCTGAGCACCACCTGAGCCGATCGAGTCGCGGTCGGCTCGCAGACTTCAATAATGGTTGCTCGGGCGATGGTGGGATCGATCTTGGTCGTTGGTTCTGGATGAATCATGCAAAGATGATAAGAGGGCAATGGGCAGCGGGCAATAGGCAATGGGGAAGATGAAGATTAGAGCGATAGTTGTGAGTTGCTCATTTT
>JAESSR010000029.1 GCA_016764015.1 Phycisphaerales bacterium | reverse complement strand
TTGATTCTAGCATATCAGAACTGATCAGAAATGCAAGTGATTATTCGCCCATGAGTTCTTTGTTGAACGCTTTGGTCGTGCCCGGGGCGAGGGTGAACCATTGCCAGTGGTCGGTGCCTACGAGTTGGCGGGCGATGATGTTGATCTGGCCGATGTGGAAGCTGTAGTGATCGATCTGGCGGATGACGGCGGCATTCACCGTGTGCTCGACGCTTCGGATGGTGATGGCTTTGTTGAGATCATCATTGGTCAATGCATCGAGTGCCCCAAAGAGAGTCGCCCAGCCTTGGTCGAATCTAGTCATAATCTTGGCGCGATCGTCGGCGGTGTGCTGGGTCGGATGATCGAACTCTTGGTCTCGATCGCGTGATGCTTTCTCGCCATCGGTGGTGAGGAAATCTGTCCATCGGCTGAGCATGTTGCCGGCGAGATGATTCGCGATGATCGCACACGAGTTGATCCCCGGCGCGAGGATGGTGAAGAACTGAGCATCGTCGAGTTGATCGAAGGCGTGCGTGGCAAAGGCGCGTTGGCGGGTGAAGACCTGTCGCCAGAGGGCGATGGTATCGGCGGGGAGGGGGGATTGGTATGCGTGATTTTTGTCCGTCATTTATGATCATTTTCTGAATGCACTGCATCCTGCAGCGATGGAATCTGAACGGCTTCACCATCAGGTATACCTTTTAGCTGCTGATATAGCTTTCCACGGTATTGTGAGAGAACGAGTTCAGGAACTTCAATATTTCCCAGGCCGTCAGATTCTTTGAACATGTATGGAATCAGTGGAGCAAGTCTTGAGCCAATTTTGATCGGCCCATTCTCTTGAGTCCATCGTTGCGACAACCCTCGACCAACTTCTTCTGGATCAGCCATAATCTTTGCTGCCCACTCTTCAGTGCTTATTGCATACGACTCAAGGCTCCCCAACTCAGGATCGAATAGCAGAACACGGCCCTCTTGATCAAGGACGAAGGAATATCCAACAACATCTTCAGCAAAGATTGTCATACCTGAGAGCACTGATCCATAGTTCGATTTCCATAGTTCCTGTTCATTCCAATCTGATATATTTTTCACCCCACGGACATTCCCCAAAGGCCGCACGAGCAATGCTCGATTAAATGCATAGAAGCCATCTAACGGCTTAAACAACTCGTACATATCGATCATTTTTGACGAAGCATCACATGAACCATTCATTGGCTCTGCAACCGCCTTGAGCTTGCTTATTGCTGATTGGTTCATGTTGGCTCAGAACTGCGATGGGCCGTTGTTGAGTGCCATGTTGATGAGCTTGACCATCTCGACTCGGTTCTTCGATGCGAGCATCCAGCCTGGGAGCTTGAAGAACCCTTGCGGGCGGCGTTCGAGTTGGATATGCTCACGAATAGCAACAAGATGCTGACGGTTGTAAGCCCACACTTCTCCATGTTGAGTTGGGACTCGCCAATAGAAACTGACCATGTCTTGCTGGTCTAAGAGCAGAGATTTGCTGTTACAACTCTCGCAAAGTATCCACATCGGGCCATGCCGGCGGCTGCTTCGGACCCTGGTGCAGCACGCGGGTGTATGAATGTTGGAAGACTCCACCACAATAAAACCTTTGCCGTCGTCCAACTCAACAACCTCGCTGGGAAGCGGCGAGTCCTCCAATGACAAACGCATCTCTTCAGGATCCCCCTCGACCTCTTTCTTGAGTACGGCATAACCACTCGCAGATTCGCAGCAGGACGGGCAAGAGTATTGCTCGGGTGACTCTGACCATTGCACTTGTGTTGATTCATTCGACATACCATTGCTCCAATACTTCTCGCCACTCTTCGAGTGTTTTTACATAAATAAACTGCTTCTTCACTTCGTCGGCCTGCGGATGATGGGCGGCGAACTTGATGCCGAACTTTCGCATGTTCTTGGCCGTCATCAACTCTGGGTCACGGGTGTGGGAGTTGACCGCCAACGCGAGATCGAAGTGTTGTTCTAAAACCTCTCGTTGTTCGGCGATGGTTGGTGTTTGGGGTTCGTTGCCAGCCAGAATCGTTCTTGCCTGGCGGAAGATCCAGGGGTTGCCGATGCAGCCACGCGCGACGGACACGCCGGTGAGCCCTGTGTAGCCGATCATACGGAAGATTTGGTTGACATCCCAGATATCGCCTGAGCCGAAGATGAGCCGTTCGGGATTGCGATCGACGAGTCGCTTGAGTGGATCCCAGCGAGATGGGCCGAGGTATTTTTGTTCGACGGTTCTGCCGTGGACGGTCACCCAGGCGCACCCGAGGTCATAACAGGCATCGAAGAGGTAATCGAAGTTGGTCTGCATCTCTTGGGTGTCATCGAATGACCTTCGCATTTTGACCGTGACCGGAATCGCATCGGGCACGGCATCACGAACAGCACGGAGGATGTGGATGGCACCGGCGGGTTCTTTGAGCCAGTGCCCGCCTCGGGATTTTTTGGAGATTTTTTTCACCGGACAGGCAAGATTGATATCGATGGCGGCGAATGTTCCTGCCCCGTCTGAGCGCAGCTCGCCGATCCCGGAATCGACCATCTTGCGGTATTCCTTGTGCGAGCGTTTCCCCTGCTCGATCATTTTGACGGCCCCCGCTGCCATCTCAGCGGGATCGTTGCCCATGATCTGGCCGACGAGGGGGGTGTCTTCGATGCCGCCGGGGACATTGTCGTGGAGTTCGCCAAGGTCAGCCTTCGCAAACCCTTTGCCACCAGCGAGTAAAGTTCGATCGAGCAGTGCTTCGGTGACGCAGAGCGGGCAGCCCTGCCTTCGAGCGATGATGCGCATCGCGGCGTCGGAATAGCCTGCGAGCCCGGCTTGGTAGAACGGAGCATCGAAGCCGGGGATGAGTTTGGAGACGCGTGGGTCCATCGCGGTGGGTCCAAAGCGGGATATGAGGTCTTTGGCAACTGTTTTCGGATCGATTTTTTGCGCACCGTCGGCGATCGCGAAACTGGGGAGCGTCGCATTATTGTTCTGGTGATTGTCCATTTGATCGCCGGGATGGTTGCTTTGGCAGCTCATGTGTGGGACGATAGGAGGGTGAAGATCAAACAACACATACCGACCCGCGTCCTGTTCCCTGTTTGTGCGCTCGTATCCACCATTGCGGTGCTTTCGTTGAGTGGTTGCCAGCTCTTTAATGAGCAGTTGACCGCGCCGGCGCACTCGCCTTACCCTGCGGCCATCACCCAAGGCGAGGTCTTCGATGTACAGGTCTTCCGCGATGTGGCGATGCTCAAGTTCACGAACACAACGACCGAGGACTTTGGGCAATCGGTGATTTGGATCAACAAGCGGTACTCGCTCCCGATCTCTGGGTTCGCATCGGGTGAATCCGTCGAGCTCGATCTGCACAACTTTGTTGATGAGTTCGGTGATGTGTACCGTGCCGGCGGGTTCTTCGCCCAGCGCACCCCCGCACCGGTCGTGCTTGTCCAGATCGAAACCGTTGAAAACGATGCATCGATCCTTCATGGGTTTGTGGTTGTTGAGAACAAGTACAACTAATCGAGGCTCATCATTCAATCAACTGGAGACCTTGTGAATAGCCCATCGGGTTCGACCAAACGATCCTACATCGCGACATTCGACGCGATCCGCGCGTGTGCGGTGTTGATGGTGTTCACGACCCATTCTGGGATACTTCTTCATCTACCAGATCGCATTGCTGGGATTGCTCAGTTTGTCCGGTGGAGCCACTTTGGGGTGAATCTGTTCTTTGTGCTTTCTGGTTTTTTGATCACGCGGATTTTGATCCGAGACAAGGGCAAGCCGAGGGCGTATCGGAACTTTTTGGTTCGACGGGCGTTGCGGATTTTTCCGATCTATTACCTCACGATCATCGTGCTGATGATTATCGAGCCGGGGCGGTATCTGCTGTGGAGTGCAAGTTATACATCGAACTATGCGTATGCCATTGACACAACGATCAACCCGATGCTCCATTCTTGGTCTTTGAGTGTCGAAGAACATTACTATCTTTTGTGGTCTCCGATTGTGTTGTTTTTGTCGTTGAAGATCAGCCGAGGGTTTGCGTTTGTGATCTTCCCGTTGATCTCGATCCTCGGCGCAGCAGCCACCTTCGCCTATTTCCCTGAACATGCCCAGATGGTGGTCTACCAGGGTACGCATGTGCAAATCTTCGCGCTCGCACTGGGCTCGGCGATGGCGTTCGGCGAAGATTGGCTGCGAACAAGTTCATCGAGATTGTTTCGAGTTGGCATCACCCTAGTCATTTCCGGCATTGCGCTCAACATGCTTCTTGGGTCTGTGTTCGAAGCCGAGGTGGTGATTCGGCGGTTTTATTCGTATTCTTTGGTGTCAACGGGAATACTTTGTGTGTTCCTGGGAATCAATGATATCAAGGTTATCAAAGAGTGTGAAGATAAGAGCACACTCTTGAGCAATGCCAAAGGCGTGCTGTATCGGCTGTGCACGCTCCCGATTTTGGTGTACATCGGGCGGATTAGTTATGGGTTGTATCTGTATCATTTTCCGATCTACACCTATTTCGATCTTTTTCCGCCGAAGCAATCGTCGGCTTTGGGTACGATTGCATTGAGTATCGCACTCACCTTTGTGATGGCGATCGTTTCGTTTCATTTGATCGAGCAGCCCATACTTCGCAAGAAGGCACGGTTTGCTTGAGTGAGAAATACACAGTAAGAGTTAAAGAAGGTATTCCATATGGCACGCATA
>JAESSR010000028.1 GCA_016764015.1 Phycisphaerales bacterium | reverse complement strand
CGTCGTGGGCACCACGGCCTATGTGGCCGATGCAAGTTCCGGTCTCCAGATCATTGACATCAGCAACCCAGCATCGCCATCACTGGTCGGATCTTATCACACGCCGGGGAGTGCCTGGTACGTGACCGTCGTGGGCACCACGGCCTATGTATCTGATATAGTTTCCGGTCTCCAGATCGTCAACATCAGCAACCCAACAGCACCATTGGTCGGTTCCTTTGGCACGCCGACTAGTGCCAGAAATGTAACAGTCATGGGCACCACGGCCTATGTGGCAGATTTGTATTTCGGCCTCCAGATCGTCGATATCAGCAATCCCGCAGCACCGGCATTGGTCGGCTTCTATGACACGCCGGGTCTTGTCAA
Organism: Phycisphaerales bacterium; assembly: GCA_016764015.1. The sequence goes on along the minus strand of JAESSR010000028.1, from coordinate 4,136 downwards.
TGGCGTGACTGTCTTGGGCTCCACAGCCTATGTGACTGATGATTTTGCTGGTCTCCAGATCATTGACATCAGCAACCCAGCATCGCCATCATTGGTTGGCTTCTATGACACGCCGGGTTTTGTCAATGTCGTGACTGTCTTGGGCACCACGGCCTATGTGGCTGATGATGCTTACGGCCTCCAGATCATCGACATCACCAATCCAGCAGCGCCAGAATTGGTCGGCTCCTATAGCACGCCGGATTATGCCTCTGGAGTGGCCGTCGTGGGCACCACGGCCTATGTGGCCGATGCGCGTTCCGGTCTCCAGATCATCGACATCAGCAACCCAGCATCGCCATCATTGGTTGGCTTCTATGACACGCCGGGTGATGCCTGGGATGTGACCATCGTGGGCACCACAGCCTATGTGGCCGATGGATTTACCGGTCTCCAGATCATTGACATCAGCAATCCTACAGCACCAGCTTTGGTCGGCTTCTATGACACACCCGGGACTGCTATTGATGTGAAAATTGTGGGCACCACGGCCTATGTAGCTGCTGCAGGTTCAGGCCTCCAGATCATCGATGTCAGTGATTGCCCTGATACTTGCCTCGCCGATCTCAATGGTGATGGAGTGATCAACTTCTTTGATGTTTCTGATTTCCTTCTAGCATTTGGTAGCGATGATCTCGCCGTCGATTTTACTGGTGATGGGATACTTAACTTTTTCGATGTTTCAGTATTCTTGATCGCGTTTAGTGCAGGGTGTCCGTAACTCATCGACTCCGTAAACTTCCTAAGCCTTGGCCTTTTTAATGTCGGATGTTTTTCTTTGCCCGATGATCATCGCCTCAATCGTGGCTGGGCTAATTCAATCATTGACTAGGTGAACAGCGAGAGTTTCCACTCAATCATGCTGGCAACGAAGATGATCAATGACAATGATGAGAAGGCGATGGCTAGAGAAACAACAATGAGCTTCGATGGGTGTGTTCGCCCTCTGAGTGCATGACGGCGGTACGCATTTTCTTTTTGAATGAAGAAATAGGTGGCTGCCGGAATGTACATCATTTGGGTCCAGATGACGATTGTAAAAATCCAGGTCAGATTTCGTCCGAAGTTCGCAAAGTACAATCCCCAGCAAAGAATCGTCGCCATCACAGGAATACAGAGTAAATAAAGCAGGCAGGTCAGCACGAAAACCCATCGGCTGAGCCTTTGGGTTGCAACGCTATGCGAAGTGGACCGATTGCATTCAGGGCAGCATGCAGCCGCCCTTGCTTGAAACAAGCCCGCCATGTCGTATCCACATTGGGGGCAACTGGGATGGTGATGTGCTGTTGTCATCTTTGAGAGTATAGTTATCAGTGTGTCGTATTGTTCACGCATTTTGAACATTACTATGCTCTGATTGAGTTGGCGAAGGGGAATAGGCGTAGGTATTCGAAGATAGAAAACGATCCAAAATGCCCCGGCACTGTTCCATTGGCCCTTCTACAATCACCAACACGATCAAAAAGACTGAGTACACGAATTACTACAGGCAGCAAGCCTGCGAGAGATACGCCATGAGCAAAGAGTTTATTCAAATAGGTGTTCGTATTGTCGAACGCCCACTAGAGATCAAACAACCAAAGAATCAGCCCTATCAACCGCCCAAACAGCAGTTTTACAAGGCGATTGCAACCTGTCAAATCCAAGGCAAGCGGCTCAGTAGGACGGCTTCTATGGAGACAGAACTTGGCGCAAAGAAGGAAGCATACAGCAAACTCGCCACGCTTGTCGCCAAGCAAGGGCGTGTCCCCGGCGAAGGCTATGGGCTCGACGAATAGCTCAGTTGGTTTCCTGCGCAACTCAATATGGGTATTGTTTAGCCGGCACTTTGTGCTGGCTTTTTATATGTCTAGATCAACCACGACCATCGCATGATCCGAAACCTCAAGCCCACTCTGCCGATCAATATGGCAATCCGTCATGATCTTCTTCGCCGCCTTGTTGAGCAGCATGTAATCAATCCGCCATCCTCGATCGAGCGCTCGCGCCTGCCCACGGTTCGACCACCAAGAGTACGGCCCATCAACCTCGCCATACTTCTCTCGGATCACATCATTCCACCCCATATCGAGCAACTCGCCCATCCATTCTCGCTCGTGAGGCAAGAACCCCGAACTCTTCGCATTGCTCTTCGGGTAATACAAATCTCGCTCATGATGCGCGATATTAAAATCGCCACCCAGCACAGTTGGAATCTTCGATCGTAAAAACTTCGCCGACCATTCCGCAAAGAACCCGAGCCAACGATCCTTCTCCGCCTGGCGATGCTCCCCTGATGATCCCGATGGCAGATACACGCTTACCACCCGCACCCCGTTGACTTTGGCCACCACAACGCGCCCCTCAGGATCAGCCTCGCCCGCCCCCCGCTCTTCTTCCTTGAGTTTCTCTCTCCCCCAAACAGCCGTCCCCGAATACCCCTTCTTTTCGGCCGGATGCCAGATTGCATCCCACCCGCTCGGCTCCTGCCAATCCGCAGGCAACTGCTCAACCAATGCCCGCACCTCCTGGAGCAGCATCACATCCGCCCCGACCCGTTCGATATGTTCGCCATACCCTTTACGAATCGCTGCTCTGAGTCCATTCACATTCCATGTCGCTATTCTCATGCACACATCCTAGACACTCTAGTGGGATGGGCTTCTAGCCCGTCTCTTCCTACCTATCCTTCCCCATGACCAACGAACACCACGCCATCGTCCTCGCCGGCATCCCACAAACAAACCTCTCCCTGTTCCACAATATCCGCTTCTCTGTCGGCGATCCAACCGTCTACATCCAACTCCCCACCGGCAAACGGATCCTCATCCTCCGCGATATCGAGATCGCCCGCGCCAAACAATCCGCCCACGCTGACGAGTTCTATTGCAACGCCGATTTCACCCCAGCGGGCGGGCTCTCCGGCGATCGCGAAATCGCCACCGCACAAGCCCTCGCAGAGTGCCTCAAACAGAACTACATCACAAGCGTCACATCCGATCGAACCCTGCCGTTGGTCTACGCCCACATGATCGAACAAGCCGGCATCTCCCTCACTTGTGATATTGATCTCGGAATCATGGAACGCCGAGCCAAAGATGAAACCGAACTCGCCCACCTCCGCAATGCTCAAGCCATCACCGAAGAAGTCATGCGCTCCACCTGCGAACTCATCTTCAATACCATCGCTGACAAAGACGGCCAACTCATCCACGAAGGCACCCCACTCACCTCCGAGCACATGATCTCCCTGATCGACATCGCATTCCTCCAACGAGGCGCATCCACCCCCCACGGCTCAATCGTCGCCGGCGGGCCGATCGGCGCAGACTGCCACCACCGCGGTACAGGCGTCCTCCATACCTCGCAACCTATCATCATTGACATCTTCCCACACATCCGCGCCACCGGCTACAACGGCGACTGCACCCGCACCATCTGCCACGGCGATATCCCAGACCAACTCGCCAAAATGCACAAAGCCGTATTCGAAGCAAAAGCCGCCGCACAAACCGCCACCAAACCCGGAGCCACCGGCGAAGATGTCCACAAAGCCGCCATCGAAGTCATCACCGCCCACGGCTATTCCTTCGGCGTCGCCAAAGAATCCGACCCAGACACCCACACCACCATGGCCCACGGCACAGGGCACGGCATCGGGCTCGATGTCCACGAACCACCACTGCTCGACTACAACGCCCCCGAACTCGTCGTCGGCGATGTCCTCACCATCGAACCCGGTCTCTACTCCAAATCCATCGGCGGCCTGCGCATCGAAGACATGGTCGCCGTCACCGAATCGGGCTACGAAAACTTCAACTCGCTTCCAACAGCATTGCACTGGTAGCACAGGCGTCCCGCCTGTGTCTTCTCTTCCCTAGTCCCTAGTGGCTAATCCCTAGTCCCTTCCCCTCTTACTTCGCCTTCCCCTGATTCGCAACCGCCGCCATCGCCTTCTCAACTGACACCGCATCGCCAAGGTACCGCTTCGAGATCGGCTTCATATCCGCATCAAGCTCGTACACGAGGGGCATCCCCGTCGGGATGTTCACCCCGACAATATCCTCATCGCTGATCCCATCAAGATGCTTCACCATCGCACGCAATGAGTTGCCATG
>JAESSR010000027.1 GCA_016764015.1 Phycisphaerales bacterium | reverse complement strand
TTGTGAAGCAATGCGGGTGCCACGGTTTGACCGCGCAGCGGCAAGCCGTGTCTTTGTGCTGCGGAAATCATCAAGTCACTGCTTGCCGAAGACGGTCAAGCAGTGGCACCCGGATGAGAATGCGGGGTATGATGGGGGCGTGAATGACCAAACCACTCAAAGTATCAATCAAGATTCCAATCGTCCGACTGTTGAGCTCTACACCGATGGAGCCTGTTCGGGGAATCCTGGACCGGGCGGCTGGGCGTTCTTATTGAGGCATCCCAAGACGGGTAAGGCGATCGAACGCAATGGTGGTGAGAAGGATACGACCAATAACCGGATGGAACTGACTGGAGTGATCGAGGGATTGACCGCGTTGACGCGCCCGAGCACGGTTGAACTGTTTTCAGATTCCAAATATGTCCTCGATGGGCTTGAAAAATGGATGGCTGGTTGGAAGCGCAAGGGTTGGAAGACCGCGAGCAAGCAGCCTGTGAAGAATGTTGACTTGTGGAAGCAGCTTGACGAACTCAAGAAGGATCACACGATCAACTTTCATTGGGTCAAAGGGCATGCAGGTCATGCGGAGAACGAGCGAGTGGATGACCTGGCTGTGGAGGCTCGGGATATGTACGCGGGTAGGTGACGGTTTTTTTCTGGGTGCCATGCCTTGACCGTCTTCGGCAAGGCGTGTCTTTGCAATTGATGGATGTGACAAGCCACTGCTTGCCGAAGACGGTCAAGCAGTGGCACCCGAGTTGTGGGAAGTGCAAGAGTCCGGTTGTGCCGATTATTCGTTTTCGATCAGGTTCCCACTCAATCACATTGATGTTGTTCTGCTGATTTGCCCGCATAACCGGGAGTGATTTCGCTCACTCTCATGGTGCTGGTCTGAATCAGCCCCTTCAAACCACCGATGAATTGGGAAGATGCTCTGGATTGTGATCAGGGCACGGTGATGTATACCCCCGGGAGAATACGCTGTGGAACTCGATGCCATACTTCGTCAAGCTCATGAAGCGGATGCTTCGGATATTCATATCATTTCTGGCGAGCCCGCTTCGATGCGTGTGCATCAGGTGATCAAGCCCATGAGCGAGGTTCGCATGGACCCGCGTGATGTTGAGGCCATGTTCCGGAACATGGCAAACAAAGAAGTGCTCGCCAACTTTGAACGCGACAAGGATGCAGACTTCTCGTACGAAGTTCCTGGGCTTGCTCGCTATCGTGTGAACGCTCATATGCAAAAGGGTGTGATCGGTCTGGCGATGCGTGCGATCAAATCGAAGGTCCCGCCGCTGAGTGCACTCGCGCTTCCAGAAGTCATCGCCCGATTGACATATCTCCCGCGTGGGTTGGTGCTCGTGACGGGTGATACAGGCTCAGGGAAATCAACAACACTCGCAGCGATGATCCAGTCGATGAACCAACGCTATTCCAAACACATCATTACGCTCGAAGACCCGGTCGAATACATGTTTGAATCAGACCAGTGTCTGATCGAGCAGCGTGAGCTCGGGCGCGACATGATCAGCTTTACTTCTGGGCTCAAGCATGCTTTGCGTCAGGACCCTGACATCATCCTTGTGGGTGAAATGCGTGACCTTGAAACCACTTCATTGGCCATCTCGGCGGGTGAAACGGGTCACTTGGTGTTGTCCACGCTTCATACGGTGAATGCCTCACAGACTGTATCTCGAATCATTGATATGTATCCATCGGGTCAGCAGAGCCAGATTCGCTCGATGCTCTCGACGACCTTGCAGGCGGTTGTATCACAGACACTCTTTACACGCAGCGATCGGCCAGGGATGGTGCCTGCGGTAGAGACATTGCTGTGTACACCGGCTGTGCGGAACCTGATCCGTGAGAACAAGATTTTCGAAATCCCCAATGTGATCGAGACCTCGCGTGCCATTGGTATGTGCTCGTTGGATTCATCAATCGCTGAGTTATATTTCAACGGCACGATCTCCAAGGAAGACGCCATCGCCAAGGCGGTCTTCCCTGACAAGCTCGAACGCCAGCTTGTTGCCTAAATAGATGAATATGTGTAAGTAGGAGTTCCCATGCCAAACTATCGATTCCAAGTCAGATCCCAAGACGGCAAGATCCAATCGGGCACGATGGCTGCCGACAGCGCGACAGCCGCTGCAGCTATTTTGCGCAATCAGGGCGTCCATGTCATGGCGGTCGATCAAGACAAAGGCGGCAAGGGGGCCGGGAGCAAGTTCGCAGAGCTACTCGCGGCTGCCAACTCATCGAAACCAACGCAAAAGCATGTGCTTGATTTTACGACCCAGCTCTCGGTGATGATCCGTGCGGGGATCAACCTGCGAGCAGCGCTCGATGGGATTGCTGATCAGACCGATCATCGGTTGTTTAAAAAGGTGATTGAAGAACTCAAATCTGATGTAGAAAGCGGTAGACAGTTTTCGGACGCGCTGGCACGACATCCAAAGCTCTTTGGTCCATTGTATATCAATATGGTGCGGGCGTCGGAAATGTCCGGCTCGTTCTCTGAGATGCTCGACCGGATCGGTGGATATATCGCTCAACAGATCGAGACGAAGAAGATGGTGATTGGTGCGTCGATCTATCCGGCGATTATCGGCACCATGGCCGTCACGGTGACGATCTTCTTGCTGACCTTCGTGCTTCCCAAGTTTTATACCATTTTCGAGGGCAAAGAAGATGTGCTCCCCTGGGCGACCAATTTTTTGATGATGCTCTCACAGCTGTTCACAGATCAATGGCCCTTCATCATCGGGGGCGTCGCTGTGATTGGTGGTGCTTCCTTTGCGTTTGTCAAAACCGAAGTCGGTGCATTCTGGGTTGACAAAATGAAGCTGACTATCCCGGTTCTCAAGACCATGTTCAGGTCGTTGTACATCACTCGCTCGTTGCAGACCATGGGGCAGCTCATTAACGCAGGTGTCCCGATGCTCGATACGCTGACGATTACAAGTGAAATCTCGGGCAACAAGATTTTCGAGGGCATGTGGCGCAAGGTGCACAACTCGGTCAAGCAGGGGCGCAAGATCGCTGAGCCTTTGCAGAAGGATCCGATTCTGCCCAAGGCGGTGATCCAGATGATCTCTGCTGGCGAAGAGTCCGGTAAGCTCGGCGAGGTGCTCGATGAGATTTCGGTGTTCTATGCCAAGCAGCTCAAAGACCACATCCGCGCGGTTACCGGAATGATCGAGCCCATCATGATCATCCTAATGGGTTCAGTCGTCGGATTTATTGCCATGGCGATCATCCTTCCCATCTTCAAGATGAGCCAACTCGTGTCGTAATGGATGCTTAGAGGGTATTCGGGCTTTTGTTGCCCACCAAGCTAGGGAGAGATAAAGCGATGCGCACAAGTTCTCAATCCAAACGATCACGCGGACAAGCAGGAAACGGCGGGTTCACACTCATCGAAACCTCGATGGCGACTGTGATCATCGGGGTGGGGGTGCTCGCGATGGTTGATGCCCAATCGGCATTCATAGTTTCCAACCAATGGTCGTCGCATGCAGCGAGTGCTACCTTCTTGGCCAACGAAATCCGTGAACTCACACGCAACCTACCGAAGCATGATCCGGTCAATGGATTGCTCTTGATTGATGACGGCGGCGGCAACATGATTGTCTCAGGGTGGGGTGATGAGGAGGGCGAAGTCACCGTCGATGACTTTGATGACATCGATGACTTTGATGGAGTCACCTTCTCCTATGTTGGTACACCCGGGCTCGATGACAACGATCTGCCCGGTCCGATCAACTCGTTTGGTGAGGTCATCCCGGCATTGAGCCATCAAGGCGTCGAGATGGGCTCTACTGATTCGCAATCAATCTTTAGTGGCGACGCCATGTTTGGGTGGTTCCAGACTGTATCGGTCGAAAAAATCGATCCGTTTGATACTTCGATCGTGCATCCTGACGACTACTTTGAGGCGCCCAACGGCTCATTCCCCGGGCGCGATGTGGATGAGTATCCATTGCGAGTGAGTGTGAGCGTGTTCTATCAGGGGGCAAACGATATACAAGCGGATCTCGTCACCACCGTCACATGGATTGTGCCTTGAGTGACAGTGAGCATGTGATTAGTCGAAAATCTTCATCCCCGGCTCGGACGCGAGAGGCAAAGCAGTTATGACAACCCGAGTACACACAAAGCAAACAGTTTCACCGAAGCAATCGGTTCTGCGTAAGCGTAAACGCGTCGTCACTCGTCGAGGGGTAGCCTCGGTGTTGGCGATGATGTTCCTGATTATGTTCGGGTCATTGGTCGCTGCGATGGCCGTCGCTTCGACCGGCAATATCCGCACCGCCAATATGCACTTGCATGTTATGCGTGCGATGAGTGCTGCCGAGACCGGGCTTGCGGTTGCCGAGCATCGTCTCAGCGAGGCTTCTTCACGGTTTGTGCTTGCCGAGAGTGATATCGATGCAGATATTGCTTGGGCATTGTGGCGTGGGGATAGCGGGCTGATCGGGACTTACCAAGTTTCCCAGCCGTACGATGGATATTCTGAAGCTGGGCTTCCAACAGGGATCGCAGAAGCGTTGGTCAACGCGCACGATGCTGATATCAATATTCTCACTGGGTTTGACTATGTCGACGATCCTGCGATCGAAGCGGCTCCGGGTGGGATTCCAGTTGGAATCTATGAATCATCATATTGGGTGAACACCCCTGCGATACTTATCGATACATGGGATAACCCTGATAGCACCAACCCGCCACCGGCCTACCAAATCAGATACGCGCCGCTCGCGGGCGGCGAGTTCATCCGCGTAATCGTCGAGGGTGTGGTTTATGATTTTCAACGCAACAACAAGCCGATCCGTAGAACAATCACTCGCGATTTCCGCATGACCAAGTCGGTCGATCAAGCAATTATCTCACATTCAAAGATTCTCATCGGGAAGAATGTGCAGATCGAAGGCGAGTTGGGCGCACGCTTTGATGAGGTGAACTTCGAAAATGGCGATCCGATCGTAATGCGTTCAGATTTCCTTGGGCTCGATCCGATCCTGGATCAGAAGATCACCGCGTTCTGGGCATCGCTCGCAATCTCTGATATTGATAACGACAACCGCCTTCGCTTTGGGCATCCGATCGAAGGTGTAGGGATGCCTGCGGATCAAGATTTCGACGGTGACAGCAACCTTGACGGGGCATTTAATGATGCGTCCAATGATGGGTATCTTGATGAGATGGATATCTTTATCCGTCATTACGATGCAAATGGCGATGGGCGTGTCACACTCTCAGCGGCCTTGATCTTGGGCACTCGCGCAGGACTCGATGGCAGCGCCCCAGAGTTTGTAGGCCCAGGCGGCACAGCAATTGATGAAGACCTGGCATTATTGATCGATGGCGGGTATCCAGATCGCAATGAGAACGGTATTTATGGGTTCGATGATGTAAACAGCAACCGGATATACGAGCCGGAAGATGAGAACCCGCTTGATTTCGATCAGATCCACGGGACTTATCCGGATACTGAACTCGGGTGGCGTGATGGGTACCTCGACGCCAATGACCGCTACGCAAAGATTCGCGGCGGGCTGATATTTAAAGTCTCCGCAAGCGATTGGGAAGCGGGGCAAGGCCCGATCGAAGAACGGCTGCGTGGAACGATTATTCCAGGTGATGACGATTCGGCGTTGGTCTTTAATGCAGATGATCTTCAGCTTCCCGATATCAATGCATCGAGCTTTGCAGACACTGAAAACGCGCTGATCAATGCAGCCGACGGCGATCCGTTCTGGCAGCAGGTTGCCGATCAGCTCAGTACTGATATTGGTTCGCTATCGACATGGACTCTGGCGATGAACCCCGCTGCTGAGGATGCGCCACACCTGTTCCCTATCTGGGACGATGCGGACTTTGATGGGTTGCCAGACAACTCGGCATGGGCTTACTTTGAAAAAGCACCGTTTAACTCGCCAAACTATTCTGATGTCTACTGGCGTCCGGTGTTTGAGAACATGGTGTTCCGTAATGTGAAGGTGCCCAAAGGGACCAACGGGTTGTTTGTCAACTGCACATTCGTAGGGGCAACCCATGTGCAGACGCACCCGGATAACACCCATCCGATGTGGTCAGAGTATGGTGTGAACCTGCTTGATCCTTCTGGCGTGCCGAAACCTAAGTTCCAACGATTTGTGTACGGCGATGATGCTGGCGAAGACGCTGGCAATGCGCCGCCAACACTCCCGGCGTCGGCAATCCCACCGGTCGAGTTCATTCTGATGACCGAGGTATCGATTTCGCCTTTGGATGTGGGTGATGTACCGGCATCGGAAATCGGAACTTATGGCGCAAGTTATAACCTGTTGCCCGAGGCGCTCATCATCGATGGCAAGCGTGTCATTGACACAAAGAAGCACTCGAACAACCTTCGATTCCATGATTGTTTGTTTGTTGGTTCGATCGTCTCGGACACGCCCAATACATATACCCAAATTCGCAACAAGCTCCAGTTTACCGGCGCTACGCGGTTTACGACCGTGCATCCCGATGAGCCTGAGAATGCATTCTTGAATCCTGACGAACCCGATATGGACGACATCTTGACGAGTTCAATGATGCTCCCCAACTACTCGGTCGATCTTGGTTCATTCAACTCGCCGCCCGAGCAGGATATTGTGCTTCAGGGTGCGATCATCGCGGGCGTGCTTGATGCTCGTGGCAACACGACCATTGATGGGGCACTCTTGCTGACATTTGATCCGACATTTGGTGAAGGCCCATTGATGGATATCTTTGGGAATCCGATCGGGAATCCGTCGGGGTTCAATGCCTCGCTGGGGTACTTCGGAAGCGCCGACGGCGACTTTGAATCCATCGATCCGGCAGATTTGCCGATCGTTGGTGGCGTTCGGATCGTGGGCTATGACACCACCGGCGACGGCTTGGCCGATGTGTCCTACACCGAAGCACAACCACCAGGATCAACCCCTGTGCCGTTTAATGGGTTCGGGAAGATCCGTTTGCGCCATAATCCAAACATGCGTCTCCCATCGGGGTTGATGCTGCCGATGTCGATGCCACCGGTTCGTGGATCGTATCAGGAGGGCTCGTTATGAAGAAGTCAAATCTCCATTCCAGACACTCAATGCGTCGTGGGTTTTCGATGATCGAAGTGCTGATCTCATTGGTGATCTCGGCGACCTTGCTCACCGCGACTCTGGGCGCACTCGATGGTTCGTTCAAAGCCTACAAGGTGACGACCGAGGGCGCATCGACCAATGTTGTTGCTCGTATCGTGATGCAACGCCTGACCGCGATGATCCGCACCGGCGATTCGTTCGGGCCATACCCAATTAACCCGATCACCACTCCGGTGATTGAATCGGATTACATCGAGTTCGTGTCATTCCGTGATAAAGCGAATAATATTGAACGCGTGACACGCCTCGAAAAACGCACCGGCGCCGCAGACAGCGGCCCGTTCGAGCTGTGGTACATCGTCACATCCTATGTGAATGGAACCTGGGAGAGTGAAAACGAAGCACCCTTGCTCGATAACCTGAACAATGTCGTGTTCACAATGAACTACGATGTTGGCCCAAAGCTCAAACGCGTCACGGTGGATTTGATCATCCAGCCTGATGATCTCGGTGATGTGGCGATCGGTTCAAGCCTCGAAGCCCCGGTTATTCGGCTCGTAGCAAGCGCAGCCCCCAGGCTCAATGACTAATCCTGTCTTAACTCTTGGTGGCATAGGCGTCCCGCCTGTGTTTCTTACTCAACAAGATCACAGGCGAGACGCCTGTGCCACCGGTTCTATCAGTTTGCGTACCCATTGGGGTGATCTTTGAGCCAGTTGAATGCGCTCGCCACCACCTCGTCGATATCCGTTATCTGTGCATCCCAGCCCAGCGTTGATTTGATCTTCGCTGGGTTGTTGTAAAGTGCGATCGCATCGCCGGCTCGTTTGGGCGCGTCGTGAACCGTGAAGTCCACGCCTGAAACTCTTTTGACCGAATCGAGAATCTCGCGTACAGAATAGCCTTTGCCGATCCCAACATTGAATGCTTCGACCTCTCCTATCTGGGTCGAATCCATCGCCAAGGCATGTGCCGAGATCAAATCTTCGACATGGACATAGTCGCGGATGTTGGTGCCATCGGGTGTTGGGTAGTCGGTGCCGAAGATCGACATGGATTCTCGTTTGCCCAGTGCCGCATCAATGGCGACAGGGATCAGGTGGGTTTCGGGTGTGTGGTCTTCGCCGAGCATCCCGGTGCGATCGCTGCCGGCGACATTGAAGTAGCGCAGCATGGTCAGTGCGATCGGGTTGTCATCGATCACCCGTTTGTTGGCGTAGTCTTTGAGGATGTGCTCGAAATGAAGCTTGGTGTAGCCATAGGGTGAGGTGGGGGATTGCGGGCAATGTTCGGGGACGGGGATCATGTCGGCTGGTGGATCGCCATAGGTTGCGCAGGATGATGAGAAGATGAACCGTTTGATCCCCTTGCCGCCGTGTGCCTCGTCGCAGGCATCGAGGAGCCCGATCCCGGAACTGATGTTGTTGCGGTAATACCACAATGGGTCTTCGACTGATTCGCCGACATAGGCGAGGGCTCCAAAGTGCATGACGGTGTCGAGATCATGTGTATTGATGGTGTCGATGACGGCCTTCGTATCACCAAGGTCGGCATGGATGAAGTTGAAGTTCTGGGCATGGGCTGCTTTGAGCATGTCCATAGGCTCGCGGTGGCCGCGATGGAGCGAATCGAGCGCAACGACGGTGTGTCCGTCTTTGAGCAGCCTTTGGCAGGCGTGTGAACCGATATATCCTGCGCCGCCGGTCACTAAAATCTGCATAGTTCGTCTCCCTCATCAATCGTTGATATTCATGGCTCGGGATGATTCTACGAACCGAATTGACCGTTGGATCAGAATAATGTCGATGATCTCAACGCGGGGGATTCTGAATCCATAGAATGAGCGTCTTTGGGTCGATCTCGGCAAGGAGCATGATGACAGATTCGTTTACATCCGACTTTAAACGCTTTTTCTCACGCGGGTTAGCGATTCTGTTGCCGACTGCGGTGACGCTCTGGCTCTTGGTGCAGGCCTTTGGGTTTGTTTTCAACAATGTTGCCCAGCCGATTAACCGTGCGACCCGATTCGCGGTGATCTGGGTCGTGCCTCGCGTGCTCGATGAGGACAAAATCCCTGAATGGTTCCAGGTGACGGACGATCGTGTGCTCGATATACGAGCGTCGCGCGATATTCGTGAGTCGGTTTCAGACGAATCGGTGCGCCTTGATCTGCGTAAGGAATACCTCGCTCAGTTCTGGCTGGATCATCGGTATCTC
>JAESSR010000004.1 GCA_016764015.1 Phycisphaerales bacterium | reverse complement strand
GGTCAACGCCATCCTCCGCAAGGTAGCGCGGGCCAAAGGCGGACGGATCGACTCATGGAATCATCATCTTGACGCAATCCCACGATCAGACGGCTCAGGGCTCAAGCTCTTCGGGCTCGAGTTGCCCACCAGCGGGTTGCACCGGGTAAGTGTTGCCTGTTCGATCTCATCACAACTGGTCCAACGCTGGGAAAACGATTTCGGCGACCCAACTCCAATCGCAATGCACACACTTTGCAAAGCCCCCACTGTGATTTATGTTGCCCATGCACAGATGCCCATCGATGATCTGAGCTTGGAAACTCATGATTCACCCAATCACCGGGTATTCACAGGCAAGCGCCCTGAGCTTATTGAGTTGCTGGGGAGTCGATCTGACATCTGGGTACAAGATTCTGCGAGCTCGCATGTAATCGACGATCTGGAGTTTGATGTACCCCAAAAATTGATTATTGATCTATGTGCAGGACAGGGCACCAAGACCCGCCAGCTCAGGGCAAAGTTCCCTCAGGCACAAATCATCGCAGCGGATATTAATGAGGATCGTCTCGATACGCTCAAAGGTGTCTTCGAGGATGACGATCATGTCCACGCGATGTCTGTCGAGACGCTGATGAATACCGAACTGGGCAAGGCTGACTTTGTGTTGACCGATGTGCCATGCTCGAACTCAGGGGTGCTGGCTCGAAGGCGCGAAGCCCGGTATCGCCCGATGAAGAAGCAGCTCGCAAGGATCATCCCGATCCAGCATGAAATCGTTCGCAACGCCCATTCCTTGCTCAAACCCGGTGGCACGCTGGTCTACTCGACCTGTAGCCTTGAAACCGATGAGAACGAGGATCAGGCACAATGGATATCATCGAAGCTGGAGATGAAACTCATTGACCAAACTCGGATCGACCCTATCGGGCAACCCGGTGTGCTCCCAGCGACTTACAGAGACGGTTCGTTCTCAGCACGGTTCATCAAAGAGAGCCTTGATCCAAACAATGCGTAAATGAAACTCGATTTGTGTGTACGCGAGCGGAATTGGTCGTACACTTACTCTCTGATTGTGCACCGTACAGATCGAAGGACGGCCATATGAACTTGATCGATATTCTCAATCCCAAATGTATTTGCTCTCCTTTGCAGTCTGTTGATAAGCAGGATGTGATCAACGAGCTTGTTGATGCACTCGCTGCGTCGGGACAAGTGAGTGACTCGGATTCGCTCAAATCTGCCGTATGGACACGAGAGCAGACCCGAACCACTGGGATCGGGCACGGGCTGGCGATTCCGCACGGCAAATGCTCGACGATGAAAGGCTTGGCGATCGCGATTGGTAAGCCGGCACAGCCGATTGACTTTGAAGCGATTGATTCCCAGCCTGTGCAGCTTATTGTGCTGCTTGCTTCGCCGCCGGACAAAACCAGCGATCATATTCAGGCATTGGCGCACATCAGCCGAATGATGAACGACGCATCATTCCGCGAAGAGATATACAACACCTCTTCGCCAGAAACCATCTACGAAATTATCAAAGAGCAATCGACCTGATCTCTTCAGGATTCTGAACTATTTTCCGGCATGCTCAGCGATCACGCCGGCGAGGGTTTCGAGCCTGCCGAGCGTTCTCTCAGCGCGTGCTTTAAAATACACATGCGGGAAGAGTGTCATCAATGCGATGGTGAGTCCGAATGCTGTCGTGTAAAGCGCCTCGGCGATCCCCCCGGCGACCACCGATGGATCAGAAACCGCAGCCGCATCACCAAGAAGATCAAAGCTGCGGATGATCCCGGTCACGGTGCCCAGAATACCAAGCAGCGGTGCTGCAGCAATGATTGCACCGAGGATGTGCGAAAATCGTTCGATCGCTGGGCGGAGTGATTCGATATGTCCGATGAGGACGGCTTCGTTGATTCGTCGTGACTTTGCTGCGAGCCCAACGAGTTCCCCTTCGAGGGTCTTGTCATCTCCAGTTTTATCAGATACCTGCTCGATTGAATATGAGTCAAAGAGTCGAAGGTACTCAGCGAGCTGCGTAGAGCCGTGCCTTTGGGCACCGAGCACCCAGAATACGACTCGCTCAAAAATAAGCGTGAGCGAAAGCAGGCTCAAAAACACCAACGGGTACATCACCCAACCGCCTGCAAGAAAAAACTGTACTGCTTGATCAATCATCGGGCGAATCCTAGCACATCGAATGCCCCTTGTTGTCTACCATTGTGTGTGAGCCAATCGACCCATCAAAATAAAGCCATTCTCGACGATGTCATCACTGCGATCGATCAACAGATCGAAGGCTTCGTCGCATCCAAGGGGTTTCCCAGCAATCTGCGTCAAGCGATCAACTACGCTGTTCTGGGGGGCGGCAAGCGGTTGCGTCCTGCCTTGGCATGGTTCTCATCGCTTGCATGTGGGGGGACGGGCAGAGATTCATTGCCCGGTGGGATCGCGGTTGAGCTGATCCATGCGTTTAGCCTAGTACACGACGATCTGCCAGCACTCGATGACGATGAGCTTCGGCGTGGGCGTCCGACCCTTCATATCCACACCAATGAACCCATGGCGATCCTTGCCGGGGACGCAATGCTCTCATTGGCGTATGAAGCCGTGCATGATTGTGCTGATATTGAGATTGCTCACAAGCTTTCAGCCGAACTCGCCAACGGCACGCGGGCGATGATCATCGGTCAGGTATACGACACGCTCGGTGGATTACCAGAACACGCAAGCCCTGAAGACCAACTCAGACTCATCCATCGCAATAAAACCGGAGCATTGCTGACCGCATCATGTCGGATGGGAGCCATTTGTGCTCATGCGAGTGATGAACAGCTTGAGTTGATCACCCAATATGCACAAGCGATTGGGCTGCAGTTCCAGGTTGTTGATGATTTACTTGACACCGAAGGGTGTCCCCATGAAGTAGGCAAAGCCGTGGGGAAAGATGCCGCTGCGGGCAAAATGACCTATCCAAGCATTCTCGGAGTAAAACGATCGCGTGAGATCGTTGAGGAACTCGCTCTCCAAGCTTCTCAAGCACTCGAAAAGCTTGCCCAATGCGGCGACGGATCAATCGACCCGCTGCGCGGCCTTGGTGATCTGCTTACCCATCGGAAGCAGTAATCGGACTTTGGTTGACACTTTGACTGAAATTAGCTGTTTCTGTTCCCAAATCATCGAGAACACCGATGTGTCCTTTGGCGTACTTTCGGTGGCTTCATTCACTCGTTCGCACTATAATACACGAATGGCTCATTCTCACTGTGAGCTGCGTTTCCGCTGAGAAAGGGCCGTATGGCATTGCTTGAAAATATCCGGACGCCTCAGGATCTTCGTGATCTTTCAATTCCTCAGCTCGGGGAACTCGCAGCCGAGATCCGCGAAACGATTATTGACAAAGTTTCAAAGTCTGGTGGGCATCTGGCACCCAATCTTGGGGTGGTTGAACTCACTATTGCGATGCACCGTGTGTTTGATTTTTCACATGATCGGCTGCTCTTTGATGTCGGGCATCAGTGCTATCCGCACAAGCTGCTCACTGGTCGATTGCCTCTCTTTGAGAACCTCCGCACACGCCAAGGCATGTCAGGATTCCCTGAACCATCCGAATCTGAGTTCGATCTCTTCCGCGTTGGGCACGCGGGGACAGCGATTTCGACAGCAGTCGGGATGGCAAGAGGCGATCAACTCAACAAACAATCCTATCACCCAGATACCAATACCAACGGGCGGCGCGTGGTCTCCCTGATCGGTGACAGCTCAATTGTCAACGGCGTCGCGATGGAAGGGCTCAACAATGCGGGGATGCTCAAACGCCAGTTCTTGGTGATTCTCAATGACAATGGGATGAGCATATCGAAGCCTCAAGGCGCGATGGCACAATACTTTGATCGGGTTCGTGTATCACATACTTATTCCGATTTTAAAAAGGGTGCCAAAGAACTCCTCAAGCATGTGCCCGGTGGCGGGATATTACGAGAGGTCTACCACCGAATGGGTGAAATGACCAAAGCAGCGATTGCTGAGGATTCGTGGTTTGAGAAGTTCGGGCTGCTCACCGTTGGACCGATCGACGGGCATGATCTGCCGACCTTGATCGAGTTCCTCACCGAAGCACGCGATATCGACCGCCCGATGGTGTTGCATGTCAAAACGATCAAAGGCAAAGGGCTCGACATCGCAGAACGCGATGCGACCAAGTTCCACTCGCCCAAAGCCTTCCGGGTTGAACGCGACGAAACACTCGGGTGCAAGGTTGAGATGAATGCTGAGGGACGATCATTCACCGCGGCGTTTGGCGACGCGCTTGTTGAGTTGATGGACAAAGATGAATCGGTTGTGTGTTCAACCTCTGCGATGGCCGACGGCACAGGTGTGATTAATGCGATAGAGAAATATCCAGACCGCAGCTTTGATACCGGCATCTGCGAATCACACGCACTCGACATGATGGCGGGCATGGCTAAGTGCGGGCTTTAGCCGTTCTTCGTTGTGTATTCCACCTTCCTCCAACGAGCATTCGATCAGGCATTCCAAGAGGTAGCACTCCAAGGACTGCCGGTAAGGATTTGCCTTGACCGTGCTGGTTTAGTCGGTGGCGACGGTGCGGTGCATCATGGGTTCTGCGATATATCGATCCTGAGAACCCTGCCTGATGCGGTGCTGATGGCAGCGATTGATGAATCGAGCCTCAAGGAATCACTTGAGTTCATGAGGACTTGGGAAGCGGGGCTGAGTGTTGTACGCTACCCACGCGATACGGTTTCCGAGCAGTTCGGTGATGCCCCAGTATTTGAAGTTGGCAAGGCACGATTGCTCACAGATAAGTTTAAGAATTTGGATCAGAATACACCCGATGTTGCGATCCTTGCCTATGGCACAACGGTCGTGCAAGCGATGCAAGCCATCGAGCAGCTCGGTGATGAATACAAAGTCGCGTTGTATGATGCTCGGTTTGCCAAGCCTGTTGACGAGCGACTCATCGGCGAGTTGCTCCGTTTGGATATCCCGATTTTGACACTCGAAGATCATTCCGTTATTGGTGGCTTTGGCACAGCGGTGCTTGAATCGGCCCAGACTCTCGGGCTTGACTGCTCGAAGATTGTCCGCCACGGGATTCCTGACCATTGGATTACTCAGGACTCACGGACGAATCAACTCGCCGAGGTCGGGCTCGATGGCGAGGGGATCGCTCGGATGATCCGCCATGCGTATTCACCAGCTACGCATGAACGATTTGTCGCCCAGGCTCAATCGAGTGTTGAAGCGAAGACTTTCCAGACCAAATCAGAAGATGCACAACTTGGTGTCTAATCACAGGTACACTTGTATATGCCACGCGCTGTTGTCCTGATTACGAATCATCAAAAGCCCAATGCCATCGCTGCGCTCGAAGAAGTACGCTCGTTGATCCATGCCCATGGGACGCTTGTTGCCGAGCTTGAATCGAAAGAGGAAGATGGGCTCCCACCGGCCGATGAAGTTGATTTGGTGATCGCTCTTGGC
>JAESSR010000026.1 GCA_016764015.1 Phycisphaerales bacterium | reverse complement strand
GCGCCGTCATGGGCCAGGTGATGAACCTCGAAGAAGACACCGTTGGTGCCATCATCTACGGCAACTTCCTCACGGTCAAAGAAGGCGACACCGTCAAAGCGACCGGTAAACTCCTCGAAGTGCCCGTCGGTGAAGAACTCCTCGGACGCGTAGTCGACCCGTTGGGCAAGCCCATCGATGGCGGCCCAGCGTTGGGGACAACCGAAACATCACTCGTTGATATCATCGCGCCGGGCATCGCTGCCCGTCAGCCAGTTCACGAACCACTGCAGACCGGCATCAAGGCGATCGACGCGATGATCCCCGTTGGCCGCGGGCAGCGCGAGCTGATCATTGGTGACCGCAAGACCGGTAAGACCGCGGTTGCACTCGATGCGATCATCAACCAGAAGCAATACTGGGGCAAAGATGACGCTGTTGTCTGTATCTATGTTGCGGTTGGTCAGAAAGAATCAACAGTTGCAGGCGTGGTCCAGACGCTGCGTGATGCGGGCGCGATGGATTACACCATCGTCGTCAACGCGGGTGCATCTGACCCTGCACCATTGCAGTACATCGCTCCATACTCAGGCACCACCATGGGCGAGCACTTCATGTGGTCGGGCAAAGAAGAGGGCAAGACCCTCGCCAACGGCAACAAGTATCCAAAGCATGTGCTCGTTGTGTACGATGACCTTTCCAAGCAGGCTGTGGCGTATCGCCAGCTTTCGCTCCTTCTCCGTCGTCCTCCAGGTCGTGAAGCATTCCCCGGCGATGTGTTCTACCTGCATAGCCGACTTCTTGAACGCTCCACCAAGCTCTCTGATGAGCATGGCGCGGGTTCATTGACCGCACTCCCGATCATTGAAACACAGGAAGGCGATGTGTCCGCGTACATCCCGACCAATGTGATCTCGATTACCGATGGGCAGATATATCTCGAACCTGAACTCTTCTTCTCAGGCGTTCGTCCTGCGATCAATGTAGGTATCTCGGTATCACGCGTGGGTGGTGCTGCTCAGGTCAAAGCCATGAAGAAGATCGCGGGTTCACTGCGATTGGACCTCGCGGCGTACCGTGAACTCGAAGCATTCGCTCAGCTCGGCACCGATCTTGATAAAGCCACCAAGGCTCAGTTGGATCGTGGTGCGAGAATGGTTGAGTTGCTCAAGCAGCCACAGTATGTGCCTCAGAATGTGACCAACCAGATCATCTCGATCTACGCCGGCACCAAGGGGTTCCTTGATACTGTTGAACTGACCAAGGTCGCCGCGTTTGAGAAAGCCATGCATGAGTACTTCCAGACATCGGCAAAGGGTGTTTGGGATGCAATCAACGAAGCGAAGGCACTTAATGATGAGACTGAAAAGCAGCTTGTTGATGCCCTGAACAACTTCAAGGGCGGCTGGAACGGGTAAAAAGCTGACATTTGAGTCAGATAATGAGTATTTAAGAGCACGCTTTCACTTGGAGGCGTGTTTTTTATTGCATTGTTTCATGTGCTTCGATAAACTTGGTATATATTGGCGGAGGTGATGTATGAATATGAGCGGAATTTTATTGGCGAGTTGTATAGCTGGATCGACGGCCTTTGCAGGCAGTGCCCCGGTTGTGCAGCATCGGCTGTTGCCCGATGCTGGGGTTGAAGGAGATGACTTTGGACTCGCAGTCGATATAGATCAGCAAACAGTGATCGTGGGTGCTACGCATTGGAATAGAAATGGAGAGTGGTTGCCCAATATTCCTGCTGCGTACCTATTCGATGCTGTCACCGGCGAGCAGATCGCAAGGCTTCAGGCGGAGGATACCGCGGAGGAAATATTCTTCGCTATTGATGTCGCTCTGCAAGGCGGCAGAGCATTTGTTGGAGCGTCTGATGATGTACATGATGGTGATCCGCATGGATCGATTTATATCTTCGATTCAAAGACAGGGGCAGGTTTAGGAAAATGGACATCATCAACCGGAACGCCTTACGAAGGGTTTGGGTTCCCGATCGAGGCTACAGAATCGTTTCTCGCTGTTGGTGCCCTTGGGCATGACAACTTCAAAGGCTCGGTGAGCTTGCTCGATTTGAATACGGGCGAAGAACTCTCCAGGATTGTCCCCGAAGAAGTTTCTGATTTTTCAAGCTTTGGCTTTGGGCTTTCAGTTTCGGAATCGAGCCTGTTTGCAAGATCATTCGCGGGGCTTGCTCCAGGTGGAGTCGTTCTCAATGCGAGCGTATACATGTACGATATCACTGACCCCAAGAATCCGTCACAGCGATGGATGCTCACAGAAGAGGTTTTTGATAGCACGCTTTGTATTGCAATGGATCAGAATCTCGCGGTCATGTTGACTCGGGTTGCCCAGCCGAAAGGTGATGGGCTTGGGTATGTTCATGTATTCGATGTGTTGACCGGGGATGAGCTTCGTGTGTTTGCGTTTTCAGAAAGCGATCTACAGGTTTCATTTAATTTTTTAGTCGAGTTGCAGGATGACATTGCATACATTGCACATTCAAACACGGGCGAGTTGTTCACCGTTAATATCGAGACGGGTGTAATAATTGATCGTATGCAGATCAAGAATGCTCATAGTGAGCAACTTGGATATGGGCTCGCAGTTGATGGAGACAGATTGGTCGCTGGTGCAACTAGGGCGAACGATAACGGGATCAATTCTGGAGCTGCGTATGTTTTTAGCATTGGTTGCATTGCCGACTTCACTGGCGACGGCACGCTCAACTTCTTCGATATCGCCGCATTTCTCACGGCATTCACAGCCAACGATCCAATCGCAGATTTCAACAACGACGGACGGTGGAACTTCTTCGATGTTGCCCAGTTTCTCGCCGCATTCAGTGCTGGGTGCCCGTAAAGGGTGATGTGGTTGGGGTCTTGTTGAATATTGATGGCTAAATTATTTAGGGTTAAACGAGGCCGCGATGAGATTTTCTTGTCGCGGCATCTCTTTGTTGTTGCTGGTTTTTGAAAATTAGTGTACCCTGAGCAGAACCGATCCGGGTTTCTATCCGGATGGGTTTGTGTTCTTGGATTTATTACGGCTATCAGTATCGATATTTGTATGAGATCGGTTGAGCGTGCAAGCTTGTCTGTCTGGCTTGTTGAGCATCGATTTTCTTGGATGAGATCATCCAAGAGATCACAAATCCAATCGGCATTCGCCGGTGATTGGATACTAAAAAATAATGGGCTTTGCAGATGCAAGGCTCAAATGAAGAGGAGAACACAGGATGTTTGATCGGATGACTCGAGGTATCGTGACGCTGTGCTGCCTAGTTGCAACAGCGTCGGCAACCGTATCGGCGCAGGTGCAGACCATACAAATCTCCGGCTCGCAGGTCGGGCACGAAACACTCAAAGCTGTCAAGCTTGGCGAGCATGTGCGGATCGTGAATATGCGTATCCCCAACGGCGTTGTCGATCTTGAACTCGATCGCGTCACCGTGCTCACACCAAATGCCCTGCTCCGGGTCGGCACCAAAGATGGAATCATCGAGCTCGCACGCCCAGATGTGATCGTGCTCTCGGGCATCGTCGCGGGCGATGCCGATTCGATGGCGTACATCGCGGTCTCTCCCTACGGCACAAATGGGTTTATCGAGATCGCCAACGAGCTGATCTCAATATCAACCGGCCCATACGCTCAAGAAAAAGATCTCCGTGATGCACTCAAAGCAGCATGGATGAGCGAGGTCACCGATCCAGAAAATGCACCGTCACTCTGTGGCTACACCAACGGCGATGCTGCACTCGAACCCTCAGGGCGGATGATCGAAGTTGCTCCAAACCCAAATCGTGGCGGCACAACCTGCCGTATTGCGGGGATCGCGGTCGAGACCGACTGGGAGTTCACCGACCGGTTGTTCTCAGGGAATACAAACGCATCGGCGGCGTACCTCGTTTCGCTCGTCGGGGCCATCTCAGAAATCTATGAACGCGATATGAATATTCGATTGGCGATTCCGTTCTTGCGGGTCTGGGGAGACAACTCTGATCCATATTCGCTTGCAGCCGGTGACCCGCTCGATCAGGTATTGGGCGAGTGGAACGCCAATATGAGCCATGTCGATCGTACCGTCACGCATTTCTTCACCGGACGCCAAAACACATCGTACGGCGGCGTTGCGTACCTCTCGGTATTGTGCAACACCAACTTTGGGTATGGTGTTTCTGCGTATTTAGATGGTTCATTCCCGTACCCGCTTATTGATCACAATGGCGGCAACTGGGATGTTGTTG
>JAESSR010000025.1 GCA_016764015.1 Phycisphaerales bacterium | reverse complement strand
TTGCACATCATCAAGCGGAATCCATTGCACAGCGAGTTGCTGACCAACTCGCACATTTTGATCGTTCTTCCAGTTGCGTGTATCAAAGCTCGGCGTGTGATCGATGCTCAATGCTTCGAGCTTGCCGCCGGCGTGCAGGTCGTCGGGGTCATTGGGAACATACCGATAGATCAAGCCATCATGGCGGTCTTCGGTCATGTACACGATTCCTGATTCGGGATCGGTGCAGCACGCTTCATGCACGAACCGGCCCATCGCCTTGATCGGTTGAGGAACAGCGAGTGAAGGCGAAGTGGTTGCTGGCACCTCAAAGACATACCCATGATCTTGCTCGAAGCGATAGCCTTTGACCTTTGATGTTTCTTCGCAGGTCAACCAAGTGTTGCGCGGGGTGATTCCTCCGGCGCAGTTGCGTTCTGTGCCCGCGAGCGAGAGCCAATGGTGTTCGAGCTTGCCAAGTTTGGTGTTATACACAAGTGTGGTTGTGCCGCCGCGCGATGGGCGACCGTGTCCCATGTCGTACACGGCTGATGGATCAAGCCGATCGATCGCTTCTTGTGTTTCAAACGCGCCCGTGGTTGTGTGTGCATCCTCGATCTCATGATTCCGGATGATGATCGTGCGATCAGGATCAGCAGTGCCATCGTCGTTGATATACGGGAACGCCCCCATCGCATCGTGCTTGCCCGGGACTGCAAAGCCATCATCCATGACCTCGCCGACCTTCGAGATGATCTTATAGGTGAATCCTACTGGCAGATCGATGATCCCATTGACATCCGCCACGAGTGGTCCAAAACCAATGTTGTTGGTTCCTGATTGGTTCAGAGCTTCAAGAAGCGAACTGGTTGATCCGCGAGCCAGCGATGCGCTGAGCCCTGCGAACCCGAGGCTCACCGATGATGAACGAGCAAGAAAATGTCGGCGGGTGATGGAGTCCATGTGTAATGATAGGTGATTGAATGTGTGGTAGGCGATTCATTCATCGTCTTGGAGATGTTCTTGTGTTGCCCAAGGGTTGGGGTAAAAGACAAAATCGCCGTCCTCTTTCATTGTTTCTAGGAACATCTCTATTCTATGTCGTCCTTGGTCATCGTCGCCGTCATATCCCCTGGCGTAGATCATCGGGCCGATATCGGGATCAAGTCGGTAGAGCATGTCGCCGCCGACGAACGGGTCGATGAACTCGAAATCAATCAGATCACGGTCGAAGTGCTCCATGGTTTCTGGGAAGGATCCATGGCGAAGTTTGTGCCGGTGTGTTGCGATAGCCAAACGCATTGCTTGTGTATCAGCTCGAAGTCGATGCGTTCTGGAGGCTGCTTTATCAACGGCTGGCATCATGACATCGAGCAGTAATCGCCCGATCGGGTCCATAGGAAAATCGAGTGTTTCAAAGTCTTCGCTTTGGGTGTACCATTTTGGATTTTTCGGGTCATCAAAGTGATATCTCTCAGATGATTCTTGAGCACCGTTGAGCGGCATGTCGTATAGCGCCAAGATGGTTTGTGCCATCTCAGGCAACTGGTCATACGGCGTCGAAAGCGGATCACCAAGCTCATCATTTGCGGAGTATTTGACCATCTCTGGTATGTTGTATACCCGGCGTGCGGCGTCATGGAATAAGAGTTGGTCGCCGATCACAGACAGTCGGTTGATGGTAAAGTTTGCAATTACACAGTTGATTTGAACGAGTTGTTCTTCTGTGAACTCGCCTCCATGCGTAAAAAGAGTCCAGCGGAGTAGATCAAGAAATCGGTATTGAGAACCGAAAACTGTCAGTGTGGAGATCAACTGTTTTTGTTCATTTCCAAGCCAACTCCCGCGATACATAATGATGAAGTTTTCAGTGAATGCGTCAATCTCGCCTTTGTTGGCCAGATATGCAAAGTAGCTTTTGGACAAGTTTGCGGCTGTGATTATAACTCCAAGGCTGTTAATTGGACAACTCATGAGTGAGGGATTGGGGCTATCGTCGTTGTTGATATATCCATCAACCCCGTATTGTTCAAACACTCGGCGCGAATACGGATCTGTCCCAAGAAGCAACGGGTACCCCATCCTTGGCTTGTCCATCGCAACAAGAAGCTGACCCATAATCGGTTTCATATCGGTTTGCTCAAAAAGCACGCTCAGTTGGGTCCAATCGTCCACTCCGTCCTCGTCGAAATCTTCTCCAATATCGGGGAGAAATCCAAAGTGATTGTTTGAAAAAAACGCATCATACTTATACCGCAGATCAACCAAAATCGGCCATGCCTTATCTTCTAGGGGGATCGTGTCCATCCAAGCGTTAAAACTCGCTGACGGATTCCACACCGTTTCGCCATCTTCGTTGACAAACCAAGGCGACCAGTTACCATCGTCCAGTAAAGTCCAGTCGGGTTCGATGAGATTAAGAATGATCGGTGGCGGCGGGCTGTCTGTTGGCTCGGTGTATGCCAGGGCAGGTGCGATCTGCAACAATACCAATGTGTAGATTAGGGATACCATGCTGAAAGTATACTACAAAATCGTCCCACGCAACAGCACCATCGCGACGATGAAGTAAATCGTCAGCCCCGACACATCCATCAGCGTCGCAACCAAAGGCGAAGATGAGGTCGCTGGATCTAAGCCCAGTCGATCGAGGATCAGCGGGAACATTGATCCGATCAGTGTGCCCCAGAGCACGATGATGAAGACCGCGCCGGAAACCGTAAACGCCAAAGGCCAGAGGTGGGGGGTGGCGAGTATTGGGGTCAGCGAGAGCAGCATGACCACCACTATCCCAAGCGCGGCGAGTGTTAATCCCAGAAGCAATCCGGTCAGGAGTTCCTTGCGCATGATCCGCCACCATTGATTGAGATGAATATCTTCAACCGCGATGGCGCGAACGAGCAGGCTCGCGGCTTGGGTGCCCGTGTTGCCGCCGGATGCGATAATCATCGGGACAAAGATCGCCAGCACAACGGCTTTATCGAGTGCCTCATCAAAGAAGGCCATGATCGAGATGGTGAAAATCTGGATCAAGAATAACCCGGCAAGCCACCCGCCTCGTTTGCGGTACATTTCGGAGATTGACGCAGCGGTATAGAGCGAGTCGAGCGCTTCCATGCCGCCGAGTTTTTGGACATCTTCGGTGAACTCTTCTTCGGCGACATCGGCGACATCGTCCGCCGTCACGATGCCGACGAGCAGCCCGAGCGAATCAACCACAGGGAGTGCGGTCCGATCGTACCGCCCCATCATCCGCACGGCTTCTTCTCGGTCATCGATCGCAAAGAGTGCAATATACTCGTCATCCATCAAATCACGAACCGACGAATCAGGATCTGCGAGGAGCAGGTCACGGATGTGGATATCGTCAATGAGCTCGCCCTCGTCATCAATCACAAAGACCCAGTCCACCGTCTCGGCGTTTCGTCCATACTGGCGGACATGCATCAGTGCGGTGTGGATTCCCCAATCGGCGCGCAGGCGAACATAGTCGGGCGTCATCAATCGCCCGACTGAATCAGGCGCGTACCCGAGGATCGCCTGGGTCACCTTGCGGTTCTCAGGCGAGAACCGGGCGATGAGTTTGGTCGAAATCTCGACTGGCAGCTCATCGAGGATCGCCGCCCGGTCGTCTGGGTCTATGGATTCGATCACCCGGGCGGATCGTTCGGTGCCCAACTCTTCGAGCAGCGATTCTTGAACACCCTGTTCGAGCTGGGCAAAGCTGTCGGCTGCCAGCTCACGGGGCAACATCCGAAAAGCGATGACCGCAGATTCGAGCATAAGGGCTTCGAGGATGTCCGCGATGTCCGCGGGCTCAAATACACTGAGCGCATCGCGGACATCACGGTACGCCCGCTCGTCGATCATGATCTGAAGATCGGGCACAAGGAGTTGTGTCATGGATGTAGGCACGCACCCATCGTATCAGCCTAATCCTGAGGGTGTGCCCCGAGGGATGATGTTCTCGGACATTGATGGCTTTGCATCACGCAATCAACGCGCACGATCAGCACTTTGCGCATCGACTCTCGTCATCTGGGTCAACAAACACCCAAGTTTGCTCGATACTCCTCAGGGC
Organism: Phycisphaerales bacterium; assembly: GCA_016764015.1. Next base: position 1,521 of record JAESSR010000025.1, on the reverse strand, counting down.
GTAAGTGATTATTCGTCATGATGAGGTATAAGTTGATGCGATACAAAGCCCAAGGGTTTACATTATTGGAAGTCGGCGTGGTGGTCATGACCATCGGGATTCTCGCTGCGATCGTCGCGCCCAAGTTTGCTTCTGCCAAGGATGAGACCAAGATTGTGGCAGTTGCCGAAGATATCAACAGCATCTCACAAGCATTGATATACTTCCAGTCTAACAAAGGGTACTGGCCCGCGGATACCGCTCCGGGCAAAGTGCCACCAGAGATCGTAGCTCTCTTCTCACAAGGTGAGGAACTCTTCTCGACCCCAACGCCAATCGGAGGCGTGTTCGATTACGAGAATATCAAAACAAACAACACCGTGCTCATTATTATCCGATCAACATTGACCACGCCTGCGCCCTCAATCGTCGATGCCCAAGCACTCGATGCCTACCTCGACGACGGCGTGCTCAATACTGGCAACTTCCGCGCAACCGTTGGCGGTGGGTACGCCTATCGCTTCAGCAATCGGTAAACTTGATTCACATCATCAACGAATCGAAACCCGTTAGCCCGACGGGTTCCTTTGTATAGAAAGGCTCGCCGGCTTCGGAGCCGATGCGCGATCCAAAGTATTTGGCGCTCGCTTCGATCCATTCAAGCGCCTTGCGGTTCTTCTCGGGCAACACAAACTGTGTTTCGTACGCTTTGATTGATCGCATCTTCTGATCGAGCACACCTGAGATATCAAATACAAACTTCGGATCAGCCACCCAACGCAGATGCGTCGCGTAGTAATAAAACAACCACTTGGGATACAGTGTTGGGCCGAGTTCTTTTTGTTCGCCGGTCCACGCATCAACGGGTGCGGGCATGTCGATCTTACTGAGCTTGGCATCAAACCGTGCGTCCTCGATGCACCGAGTGACGGCTCGATGATCCGGGTGGGCATCCTCGGGGAATGTTGTAAAGATCATCGTTGCCTGCCAGGCGCGGATCACACCCGCAAGCGCATGGCGGTTCTCGATGGTGTGCTCGACAAACCGATTGGGTAAATCCAACAGCCACCGCTCGACGGTCCCCGTTGCGCCTTCTTTGAGTATCTCCAGCGCCGCCGCCGCTTCGCCTTTGCGAATCTCCGGCGATCCCAACGGCGTCGGTTCGCCGTTGGTCACATCAAGAATCAGAATATCGTGCCCTTGCTGTGCGAGCTTGATGATGGTGCCGCCCATGCCGAGTTCTTGATCATCGGGATGCGGGCCAACGACGAGTATGCGTGCCATATGAATACCTTCTTTAAACTATCAACTCAAAGCAAACCGGGCCTTCTTGCGAAGTATCGGCTGCTCGATCAAATGAAACGAAACGATCGCCATCACAAAGGTGAGCGCGATACTCAGTGCAATCGTACCCAAAGGCGATGATTGTTTCGGCGGGAAAAGATCGAAATAGGTGTAGATCGGAAAGTGATACAGATACAACCCATAACTAATCCGCCCGATGTACACCAAAATCGGGAGCGTGCACAGCCGATACAGCAC
>JAESSR010000024.1 GCA_016764015.1 Phycisphaerales bacterium | reverse complement strand
CTGTGGTCTTTCGTGCTCCGATGCTCTTGCCAGATAAAAAAACACAGGCGAGACGCCTGTGCCACGAAGAGTGCAAAAGTATAGTGAACTCAACCCTCGTACTTCGAGCAGATCAGCGTCACATTGTGCCCACCGAACCCAAATGTGTTGTTCATGACATGCTTGATCGGCATCTCACGAGCGGTGTTCGTCACGATGTCGATTTTCTTAAATCCTTCATCGAGGTTTTCGACATTGATCGTTGGTGGGACTAACCCCTCATGAATCGCTCCAATACACGCGATGAGTTCAACCGCACCAGATGCACCCAGGCAGTGCCCGTGCATCGATTTGGTTGAGTTCATCACCAGCCCTTTGCCCGGCTTGGAGAGATCACCAAAGACACTCTGGACTGCGAATACCTCAGCCTTGTCGCCAAGTGGGGTCGATGTTCCGTGTGCATTAATGTAGTCAATATCTTCGAGATTGAGCTCAGCATCATCAAGAGCCCATTTCATCGAGTTGCATGCCCCGCGTCCCTCAGCGTGTGGTGCGGTGATATGCCCGGCATCACACGAGTTGCCCGTGCCGCTAAGTACCGCGTAGATTGTTGCCCCGCGTGCCTTGGCGTGCTCTTCGGATTCGAGCACATACATCGCTGCGCCCTCGGAGAGCACAAACCCATCACGCTCAATATCAAACGGTCGCGATGCAGCCGTCGGATCATCGTTGCGTGTCGAGAGCGCTTTCATGGTCATAAAGGCACCGATGCACAGCGGCGTCACCGCAGCTTCGCACCCGCCAGCGATCATGACATCTGTTTTACCCGATCGGATATAGTTCATCGCATCGCCAATGGCATGCCCAGATGATGCACACGCGGTTGCATGAGCGGTTGCCGGGCCTTGCAGGTTAAACGCGATCGCCACATTGCCGGTCGTCGCGTTGACCATCAGCTTGGGGACGGTGAACGGGCTGATGCGTGATGGACCCTTGGCTCGCATAGTGAGCACCGCGGATTCGATCGCATAGATTCCGCCAACACCAGATCCAATCACCACGCCATGGCGTGTAGGGTCGCCGACAGTATGATCCCAGCCCGCGTGCTTCACCGCTTCAATAGCGGCGCTGAGCCCGAGTTGAGCCGAGCGATCGAGTCGCTTGGCTTCTTTCTTTTGAATCGCCGATGTCGGATCCCATCCCTTGACCTGTCCTGCGATCCGAACATTCCATCCATCAAACTTGTCGAACTCAGGATTCTCGATCAGGGAGATGCCCGAGGTGCCCGAGCGCATAGCGCTCCAGGTGTCTTGGGCATTGAGTCCAAGATTGGTGATGGCACCATATCCGGTAATGACCACACGATGGTTTGTCTTTTGAGACATAGGTATGCACTCGTTGGCTTTGGGTGTTGACCAGAGCAGACACCAAAACGCCCCACCAGAAAACCTGATGGGGTATTAGGCGTTGTTCAGCTCGGTTGGTTAATCGATGCCGTTGGCTTGCTTGATAAACGCAACAGCCTGTCCGACAGTCTGGATTTTCTCAGCCTGATCATCTGGGATTGATGTCTCAAACTCGTCTTCAAACTCCATGACGAGTTCGACGGTATCAAGGCTGTCCGCGTTGAGATCATCAACGAAACTAGTCGCGCTGGAGATACCTGCTTTATCAGCACCCATCTGTTCAGCAACAATATCGATTACCTTCGCTTCAATTTCCTGTTCTGTCACAGCGTCGTCTCCGGATAAAAGTTGGGGCTGTGCTGCTGAGTTTGGGCATCCCAAACACCCGAGCAGCTTTGTCCCGATTCAGGCCCAGATTCTAGCCTCATCAAGCGCGTTTGCCAAATCGGACCCTCAGAGGAATCAGAAACCATGATTTTCGGTCCCAAGCATCCACAATCCGCTCGTTATCGACCGCACTAACCGGTATGTCCCGCCCAGCGGGCGAGATCAACCATCTTGACGGGCTCACTCTTGCACTGTGAGTTGAGTACTCATCTTGGGTGGTCGAAACACCAAGTGTCCCGCATGGTGCGGGCATTGAGAGAATCACCCCTTAAGTGGGTCGTGGAGGTCAGGCGATGGGAATAATGCCCAAGGAACCCGAAGCGTTTGCCGAACAGGTCGCCAAGCTCATCGAACAGATGCAGCCTGGTTTCGAAATCGATCGGGTCAATGCTCGTGAGATGCTGGTCAATGGCAGACGCCTTGACCTCGAAAACCTTTTTCGGATGGTTGCCCATGAACCCGATCGGGGGACCGACATCGTCGAGCACTTCCTCGACCAACTCTTCGCCGGCGAGCAGATGGAGTTAGCAGAGGAGTCGTTCGATCAGGTCAAAGCACGAGTCATGCCCCGAATTCAACCGGTCTCGATCTTCGAGCATCTTTCTGAAGAGCTCGTCGCCCATGTGCCATTCGTCAACGACACCGTAATTGTGTTCGTACTCGATATGCCTCACATGACCGTAAGCATCACGACTGAGCAGGTGATCAAGTGGGGCATCACGATCGAGGATCTTGATGAACTCGCTCGCGAGAATCTCGATCTCTACGCACCAGAACTCGAGATGCAGGTCATCGAATCCGCAGAGGGCGGCAAAGCCGTCATCGTTGCAGAACAAGACGGCTACGACGCAGCACGATTGCTTATGGGTGATCTGCATTCCAAACTTGCAGCACACCTTGGTGCCGATTTTTATGTCGCCACACCAGCCCGTGATATGTTCATCGCATTAACCTGCGAGCCTGTTGAGTTTGTCGATCGGTTGCGTGCACGCGTGGCGGAAGACTTCTCTCGACTCCCATATCCAATCACACAAGATCTATTCCTCGTGACTCAAGACGGTGTCGCCGGAACAAGCTGGATGCGAAACGCAGCATAATACAGCACGAATGATGATTTTTTCAAGCCGTCGATTCTGTTTGGGTCGGCGGCTTTTCTTTGCACATGCCAGATTTGGATTTCCTATACTCCAACATGATCCTGCTCATCGATAACTACGATTCCTTCACCTGGAACCTTGTCCAAAGGCTCGGCGAGCTCGATCCAACCCTCGAACCGGGCAAAGACCTGCTCGTTGTCCGTCATGACGCGATCACGCCAAAAGAAGCCGATGTGCTCGACAATGGCAATGGCCCAACACATGTGATTATCTCCCCCGGCCCGTGCACGCCCAAAGAGGCAGGGGTATCGAGTGAAATTATCGAACACTTTGCAGGCAAAGTACCAGTCCTGGGCGTTTGTCTCGGGCATCAGTGCATGGCCGACGCCAATGGCATGATCGTCGAACGACATCCAATTCTGATGCACGGCAAAACCTCCGAGATCATGCACGACGGCAAAGGACTCTTCGTAGGCGTGCAAACACCGACAGTAGTTGCAAGATACCACTCACTTGTCGTCCGCCGAGATTCTGTGCCCGCCCTTGAGATGAACCGAGACGGGTGGGAGGTTTCCGCGTCGTGTTATGACGAGATCGATGGCGAACAGGTTGAAGTGGTCATGGGGCTGCGTCGAGTCTGGGCCGATGCATCCAAAGCACCACTCGAAGGCGTCCAGTTCCACCCAGAGAGCTTCATGACCCCTCAAGGAACTCAGATGCTGGGCAACTTTCTCAAAATGAGCAGCTCACAACGATCACTCTAATCTTCATCTTCCCCATTACCTATTGCCCACTGCGCATTGCCCTCTTATCATCTTTGCATGATTCATCCAGAACCAACGACCAAGATCGATCCCACACTTGCCCGAGGCACCATCATTGAAGTTCGCGACCCAACCGCGAACTCCCCGGCTCAAGTGGTACTCAACTTCCCGAACACCAACTACAAGACCGCACTCGAAACCAGCGATGACATCGAGGTGCTCAAATCACACCTCGGCGAAATAGT
>JAESSR010000023.1 GCA_016764015.1 Phycisphaerales bacterium | reverse complement strand
CCAGAACGGTGTGATCGAAGAGTTTTATAACATCTCAATCGCTTCACAGTATGCCAACGAGGGATCACTCTCTTACGCAAAGACCTTGCTGCTCAACTCGCTCGATCCTACGGTCGCTGAGCGGCTCTTATCCCAGATCCAGACACAGGTTCAGAAAACACCGTTTAGTTTTCTTCAGCGAGCCGAATCAGAAGATCTGCTGACATTTATCCAAGAAGAGCATCCGCAAACGATTGCATTGATTCTGTGTCATCTATCGCATCACAAAGCCTCGGAGGTGCTCATCGGGCTGCCGATGGAAAAGCAGCTTGAAGTCATAAAACGCATCGCCAATATGGAGCAGACCAACCCAGAGGTCATCCGCGAGGTTGAGCAAGCACTCGAGAGCCGACTAAGCAACATGCTCATGCAGAGCATGGAAAAAGCCGGCGGCGTGCCAACGGTCTCAGAGATCCTCAACCTCACCGATCGCGCGACCGAAAAGACCATTATGGAAGGGCTCGAATCCGACGATCCGGATTTGGTCGAAGAGATCCGCCGACTGATGTTCGTCTTCGAGGATATCAAGCTCGTCAACGACAAGGGCATCCAGGCAGTGCTCAAGGAAATCGAGAACGACGAGCTTTCGTTGGCACTCAAGACGGCATCCGAGCAGCTTCAACAGAAGATATTTACCAATATGTCCGAACGGGCCGCGGAGATGGTCAAGGAAGACATGGAGTTCATGGGTCCGGTCCGTGTCTCCGATGTCGAATCTTCGCAGCAACGGATCGTGGATATTGTCCGCAGGCTCGAAGAGGCCGGCGATGTAGTCATCGAAGGACGCGGCGGCGATTCAGAAATGGTCTAACCGGTACGACTGGTGCACCGAGTTTTATAAGTTGTATACGGAGCAGGCACGATGGGGTTGATCAAACGAGCAGATATCGAGGACTACACACGCAACGCGTATGTCATGGATATCAATGATCTCGAACAAAGAGGGAAGGCAACCATAGACGCGGCCAACTCACAGGCACAGAGCATCTTGGACATGGCCAACGCGAAGCGCAAGCAGCTTGTCGAGTCAGCTGAGAAAGATGGCTATGACAAAGGGCAAGGGGACGGATATGAGCAAGGCTACATCGATGGCGTTGTCAACGGCGTAGAAGATGCCCGCAAAGATCGCTCAGAAGTGCTCGATCAGCTCACACAGATGTGGACTGTCCAGCTCGATGCCTTTGAGAACCAACGCGACGAAATGCTTGAACAAGCCCGCACGCAAATTGTTGAGCTCGGCGCGATGATTGCTCAGCGTGTGATCCGCAGAAGTATTGAACTTGAGCCTGCGATCGTGCTCGATCAGATGGAAGCGGTGCTTTCAAGTGTGACAGAATCCACCCGCCTAGTGCTCGCCGTGCATCCTGATGACATTGAAATCGCTCAAACAGAACTATCTAAGCTCATTGAACGGTTTTCGACCTGCGAGCATGCACAGGTCGTGACAGATCCATCGCTCAGCCGGGGCTCTTGCGTTGGGTGGACATCGACTGGTGGCATGATTGATGCTTCAATCGAAACCCAACTCGAACGCATCGTCGACGCGCTGTTGCCAATGGGACAAGATCGAGTAGATGAAGGGATGGAAATGAACGCAGGCAATACTGCTTCAAATCCAAACCCGTCGATACAAGACCAATCTCAGCCGAGCCAATCGCAGCCGAACCAATCGCAGACAGACGATCAGCCTCAGGATGATGCGGCGTGAATCTTTTTCGTACCGAGCATGAGACACTCTCGACCATCGAGCCCAAAGGCATCGCGGGGCGGGTGAGCGCTGTCAGAGGATTGACGCTCCTGGCGACCGATCTACCTGTGCCTATTGGATCACTCGTTGAGATCGAGTCAGGTGCCCACACCGGCTCAAACAAGCCTGTCATCGGCGAAGTCGTCGGATTCGAAGGGGCACACACGATCATCATGCTGTTGTCTGACACCACAGGGATTGTCCCCGCGGCTCCGATACGACTCAAACAGGTGTTTCAGGCATCACCTGTTTCTCATCAAATGCTCGGACGCGTGATCAACGGGCTCGGCGAGCCCATCGATTCATTGGGTCCAATCACGGGCTCGGTCAATCGCCCAATTAACCCAGCGCCGATCAGCCCGATGAACCGAAAACGGATTCATCAGCCCCTCCGTACTGGTGTGCGGGCGATTGATCTGATGACGCCGATTGGGCGAGGACAAAGAATGGGCATCTTCGCGGGCCCAGGCGTGGGTAAATCGACATTGCTCGGGCAGATTGCCCGCGGGACAGACGCGGATATCAATGTCATCGCACTCATCGGCGAACGCGGTCGGGAAGTGCTTGATTTTATCGAACATTCACTCGGTACAGAAGGGCTCAAACGATCAGTCGTGGTGGTGGCGACAAGCGATGAGTCGCCTTTGATGCGCATCCGTGCAGCGAAACTCGCGAGCACTGCAGCGGAGTATTTTCGAGACTCGGGCAATGATGTCATGCTGATGATGGATTCCGTCACACGCTTTGCCCATGCCCAGCGACAGATCGGGCTCAGTGTCGGCGAGCCCCCCGCGACCAAAGGCTACACGCCGTCGGTGTTTTCGACACTCGCGACGCTGCTCGAGCGGGCTGGGAGCATTCACTTGCCCAATGGTCGTTCAGGATCAATCACCGGGCTCTATACGATTCTTGTCGAGGGCGACGACATGACCGAGCCGATTTCAGACGCGGCGCGCGGGATCCTTGATGGTCACATCGTGCTAAGTCGAAAACTGGCACACAAAGGGCATTACCCAGCGATAGATGTGCTCGATTCCGTCTCGCGTGTCGCGGGAGATGTCTCAGAGAGCGGGCACATTGCCGGGCGGATGCAGATATCCAAGCTCATCGCGGCATACCGAGAAATCGAAGATTTGCTCCAGATCGGTGCGTACGCGTCGGGGTCAAATCCTGAAGCAGACACCGCGATCGACATGATCAATGTGATCGATGAGCTACTCCAGCAACGCAGCAACGAGCAGGCAGCTTTTCAGCCCGCTTGCGACATGATGGTGAAACTCGCACTTCAGTCTGGGGAGATGATCCAGCAGCGACGAGTAATCGCTCAATCAGTCCAGCAGCAACAGTCTCAGCAACAATAAGAAGATTCTTCCTGGTAAATGATCCATGCCCCGATTTAAGTTCAAACTCCAACCCGTGCTCGACCAACGCGAGCGAGAAGAGCGTGAGAAGCAACTCGCTGTCGCATTGCTCGAACGCGAACGGTTGGCATTGGAATCGCGTATCCGTATGTGTCAACGGATGATGGAAGACGAACGAATCACGCTCAGTGCTGCACTGGGCACCGGGCAACGGGTTGATCTCAAAGCGGTCAAAATGCAGGCGGGCGCCTCTTTGAAGCACAACTTTGAAGCGCAACGGACGGTGCTCGAACTCGCGGGTGTGTTTCGTAAGCTCCAGGGTGCCCGCCGTGAGTTGGCATCGGCTGCAGCAAGGCGAAAAGCAGTTGAACTACTCCGTGACCAGCAGCTCGAAGCATTCAATCAGGATCTGAAAATGAAAGAATCACATGAACTTGACGAAATGAGCGTGATGCGATTCGGGCGAACCGACGGGATACGACTATGAAAAAAATCAAGAAGGCCATCTTTATTGTTGCGCTGTTTAACTTGCTCGCCGTTCTTGGTGGTGCCGGGTGGTTGATGACAT
>JAESSR010000022.1 GCA_016764015.1 Phycisphaerales bacterium | reverse complement strand
CAACTTGTGTCAAGGGTCAAGGAGCCGACCAATGACTGCGATGAGATCAAAGTATTCATCACGCAGCTCAGTAGAGCATGCGAGACCAAGCAACCTGCCAACGCAGTTTGACGATATACCTATGCCTGATGTTTGGCGGATGTACAAGGACGAGCCGAGCGATGAGCTCCGCAACTTTCTCATCGAGACCTTCTTGCATCTCGTGAAGTACAACGCAGAACGCATCTACAAGAGATTACCCGACGAGGTTGATCTCCAGGACTTGATGTCCGCAGGGCTCTTTGGGCTCATGGATGCGATCAATGCGTATGACCTTGAGCGCGGGGTGAAGTTTGAAACATACTGTGCCCAGCGGATCACGGGCGCGATTCTCGACGAGCTTCGTTCGATGGACTGGGTGCCCCGCCTGGTGCGTCATCGTACATCGAAGGTTGAAGCCGCCAAGCAGCAGATCCAGATGGAGTTTGGACGCAAGGCGACCGACAAAGAAGTCGCCAATCGTCTGGAGATTGACAAGAACGAGTTTATCAAGTTCAAGCGAGATTCAAGCTCGGTTTCTGTCACCAGCATCACCCGAAAGTGCTACCAGTCTGAGGGCTCGCGCGAGCTCCGCGAGATTGATGTCATCAAGGATGAGCACCAGACCAGTCCGGTCAAGCTGATCCAGAAGCAGGATCTCAAAGAGCTGATGACCAAAGGGCTCACCCGTGCAGAACGCTTGATCGTGGTGCTGTACTACTACGAAGGCATGACGATGAAAGAGATCGGGACAACCCTTGATCTCTCTGAGTCGCGTGTTTCACAGATGCACTCTTCGATCCTTGCCAGGCTCAAAGCTCAGATGCAGCATCGGATGCGTGAGCTTGAGCCGATGAAAACACACTAACGCATCTCTTTGATGTTGATGTACATCGCTGATATACACAGTTCTCTCTTGACCGATCGCGTTTGCCTGCGATCGGTTTTTTCTTGTGGGTATTTGGAACGATGGCTTGATGATCTTGGGCGATCAGCCTTGACTCGTTGATGCAAACCGATGCGTATATTGCGATGGGCAGTAATCTTGGGGATCGCCACGCCAATATCCAAGGCGGGCTCGATGCAATCGACGCGTTGGCGACAACCAAGATTGTCCTCTGTTCGACAATCATCGAGACCGATCCGGTGGGCCCTGGTGAACAGAGCTGCTATCTCAATGGCGTGGTGCATGTGCGGACAGGGCTCGGGGCTATGGATTTGCTTAATGAACTGCTGGCGATCGAATCACGGTTTGGGCGTGATCGGGCATCGGAGGTTCGGTGGGGCTCACGGACGCTTGATCTTGATGTGTTGATCTATGGCGATCAGACGATAGATGAGCCGGGATTGACCATCCCGCATCCAAGGTTGCACACTCGATCGTTCGTGCTGATTCCGTTGTGCGATGTGGCACCTGATCTTGTGTTGCCGGTGTATAAAAAAACACCCCGAGTGTTGCTCGGGGTGCTCGAATCACTGTAGTCTTTGCTGCTTAGCCGGCTTGCTGTTTAGCCAGCTTCTGCCCGTGGATGGGCATCTTTGTAGGCCTCTTCAACACGAGCGGTGGAGAGGTGGGTGTAGACCTGTGTCGTCGAGAGCGATTGGTGCCCGAGCAGTTCTTGGACTGAACGCAGATCCGCGCCGTTGTCGAGCAGGTGGGTTGCGAATGAGTGACGCAAAGTGTGCGGCGAGATCGTCGGATCAAGCCCAACAGCGCGGAGGTACTTGTCGAGCTTTCGGCGGACGCTCCGTGAGGACAAGCGATTGCCGTGCTTGTTGAGGAACATCGGGAGCGATTCCGCCCCTTCGCTTCGTGCTGCCCAGATTGGGGAGAACTTGGTGTCGCTTGACATTATTTCGATGTATCTGCGGATGGCACCGAGTGCGTGTGAGCCTAGGGGTACGATGCGTTCTTTGCGTCCTTTGCCTCGGACATGCATCGCTTCGTTCTCGAAGTCGAGATCGTCGTAGTTGAGCCCGACGAGTTCGGAGACGCGGATGCCTGTGGAGTAGAGGGTTTCGAGCATCGCTCTATCGCGACGGCCCAGCACATCGCTGTCCTTTGGTGCCGCCAAGAGCTGTTCGATTTGTTCGATGGTGATGGCCTTTGGTAGACGCTTTGATTGGCGAGGTGTGCGGATCAGGGTCATCGGGTTGGTGGTGGTGAACCCCAAGCGGTTGCCCCATTTGTAGAATGACCTGAGTGTTGCGATCTTGCGAGCGAGGGTCGCGGGGGAGTAGTTCTGTTCGCCCAAGAACCCGAGGAACCCGCGGATAAGGTCCGCATCTGCATTACAGATTGTGGTGGTGATGGTTGGGCGGTCGATCTGCCCGGCGACGCTTGCTTGTGCGGTGCGTGATTTGAACGCGAGCTCTTCGCTGGCTTGGTCAATCGCTACGCCGGTGTCTTCGCAGAGGTACTCGATGAACTGGCGCAAATCTGCGCCATAGCACCGTGCGGTGTATGGGGAGAAATGGCGTTCGTCGGTGAGGTATTCTGAGAAGCTTTGGGTAATGGGAAGGGTGGTCATGGGCAAACTCCGAGAGATCCGGAAGGGATCTGTGCTGAGGGCAAAGTGGTCGGGACAGTGATTTCTGTTTGTGCTATCGGTCGTTGGATTGGCCGGCTGAAGGTGTATCTGCTTGATGATGAATAACTATTTCAGATGCGATCAGCTCCGCGTCGCTCCATGTCAGTGCAATGTTTGGGTCGTCGGCAATTTCTGCGAGTCTTTCGAGCAGATCACCGGTTTCGCTTGGTGCACAGGCAAACCGCCAGAAGTGGGGCGGCCTTTGGAGGGTGACGCACACCATGTCTGTGGTTGAGTCCTTAGAATCGGGCTCGTGATGGTTTGGACGCGCTGGTTGGCGTCTGGTTTGGTGCTTTGCTTGGCGTTCTGGTTGATCGGTCACTGATGCACTCCGTTGCTGACGGGGCATCGGTGCCTCATCAGGGATTCGGGCGCCTTGTGCGTCGCATCTCGCGAGACAGTCGGAGCCATTCCTCGTCAATCAACCGACCCACGGTGTGGTGGGCGGCAAACTGCGTGTACAGGTCCATGCTTGCGATGTACACCCGCCAGGCGAGTGCTGAGTTGCGATTGCTTCTCCCGTCGGCGAATGACTTGACAGCCATTAGTACGCCGTGGTCTCGGGCATTGAGGTGCTCGGAAACCACGGAGACGGGTTCGCCAGCGAATGACATTCCATCGAATGTACCAAAGTCGCTAAACGCCATGGTGAGCGCGCGTGTGTCGAGTTTGGTTTGTGATGCGTTGGCCATTGCGCCTGGTCGGGCGTAGAGGGCGAGTGCTAATCCAAATACGGGCGGGTTGTATGGGTCGTAGGCGGTGATTGAACCGGCCAAGACCGCATCTGCACCGAGGTACTCTGCGATTTTGTGTGCGTCAGCTGAGGATTGGATTCCACGGGAGAGCCCGGTTGCACGCATCGCTTCGATGGTGCGATTGATGGGCAGGCACCGGACGCCTCGGATGCCTTGGGCGGCTGCGACGATTGCATCGCCGATGTTGAGCTCGTCGGCGAGTGATGTACCGGATTCGTTCATCGGTGGGATGACCGCCCAGAGTACATCGCCTTGAGTTGTGTCATAGGGCGAAACGATGACCCCGGGGGGGAACATCTTGTCGCGCTTCTTGTTCGTCGCGCAACCGCTTAGTGTCATCGGCGCGATGACAAGCAGGGCTGCGAGAAGAAACGAAGCAAGCATGGTCTGTGCACTTGTCATGGCGTCCTGCCGAATACAAAGACGGGCATCCATTCCCGTCTGAAGGTTCACGCTCTTGATGTCAGACTAGACAATCAAGGCGTTTGAGAAAAGCATGACCGACGCGGTTGGGCGTTGGTCATGTGAAGAGAAAACTTAGTTGCCCGGGACCGTTGGGACGGTCGCGAAGGAGTCGCTGAGGTTTGGCATCATCACGCTCGCAGCGCGGATGGCCGGCGAGAGTTCCATCGACCAGAGGTGGTCTTGCCCGCCCATGTTCGAGACGAAGAAGATGTCGTTGTTGCGTCCCCATACCGGCATAAGGTCGATCGAGTCGCCGTCGGTGAGCTTGATCTTGCCGGTGCCTTTGGTTGAGACCATCCAGATGGTTGATGAGTCAGGGCGAGCGGTGTTGCCCTCTGACCATGACTTTGAGTTTGGGACGGCAGCGAAAGCGATGAAGCTGCCGTCGGGTGACCACGATGGGTTGATGAGTGCTTGGTTTGGTGCGGTGGCGAGTTCTGTCTCTCTACTTGCGGTGCCCGGGGTTGGGTTGAAGTCGAGTGTCCAGATGGAGAAGGCGCGATCGCCTCGTTCGCGTGAGCGTTGGAAGAGGATTTGGTCTGCTCCTGCGATGCCGGTGCCTGCGACCGGGCACCATTCAGGGAAGAGCCCGAACCCGATGAACTGTGAGCCGGTGTCTGCGAGGACATCCTTGACCCAGATTTCCCAGCGTCCTGACTGCTGGCCGAGACGACAGAATGCGATCTGTGTGCCATCGGGTGACCAGGTTGGGTGGAGATCATTTGCGGATTGGTTGGTGAGCTGGACGACCTTGCCGCCTTCGAAAGGCATGATGTAGAGGTCCCATGTTCCCGAGCGATCGGAAGCGAAGGTGATGAAGTTGCCATCTGGTGAGATCGCAGGCATGACATCTTGCGCGGGGTCATCGGTCAGGCGTGTGACCACTGAGCCTACGACTGATTTGATGTAGAGATCAGCGGTCGGGCGGTGCTGGGTGGAGGCGAAGATCAGGTGTTTGCCGTCGGGGGTGACGATTGGATCGAAGTCTGATCCGGCGTATGAGCTCGTCACTTGGCGGACATTGATGGTGGCGCGTGTTGCGTCGCCGTTGGTTTCGGATGGGAGTTCCACGCCCATCGCGTTGGCGTAGACGAATGCGGAGATATCACCCGAGCGGAGCGCTGCGGGTGATTCGGTATCGTCTGTGAAGTATGGCTTGCGTTCGACGGGGGTTGGTGCGTCGGCGGTGCCGAGCTGCATCTCGAACTCTGGTGTAGTTTCAGGAGTTGATTGTGTTGGCTCAGCGGCAGTGCTTGACGCGATATGCTCCATCTGCAGCGATGAGCTTGAAGGGGGCGTGAAGGAGCCTGCGCTTGATTCAGCACTCATGGCGTAATCGAGCGTGGCGCTTGAGTTGCTTGCGAGCGTTGAACTGTTGGTTGGCCCGGCTGCATTGGCTGAAGCATTGGCTGGGGCATTTGGAGCATTGGCCACGAAGTATGTGTTTGTGCGTGCTTGGTCGTGCTGGAGCTGTGACTGCTTGCTCTTGTTCCAGAACCCGGCTCGTTTTTCGCCACACCCGGGGAGGGCCGCGACGGAGCCCGCGAGTGCGAGGATAATGATGGGACGCATACTCTGACGGAGCGTATGGTGGATTGTGTTATGAGCTTTGCTGTCGGTCTGTGTGCGGTTCATCTTTGTGAGCCTCTGTTTTGGGCATGGCGTAGGCGCATGGCAGTATCGTTCTTGGTCTGGGGGCTCCGCCCGTTTGACCTGTCGTTTGCCCTGTTGGTCATCTTTGTGGATGCTCGACTGGGCAGCGGGGTATGCCATGCGGATCTCCGATCCACGACAAAGCATCACCTGCGATGAATCCTTTATCGGACTGGGCGGGTGAGAATCTTGAGCTGAGATAACTCTGCGCGGACGAATATTGGCAAGTATACAAAAAAAGTGTTGGGCGGACCCCACCACAGGTCCGCCCAACAGGAGAGAGATACGGGATCTCTACAGAATGGCTTGATTGAAACTATTTATACAGGTCGTTTTATACAGGTGCGTTCAGAGCTCAACTCACGCGTCGGCGGGACATCATCGCGGGGGTGTCTCCTGGGCGATCCCACCGGGCGTGTCGCCCGCGGGGTTGCTGGGAGGAGATGAGATGGTCGAGGTAGGTGTCGAGTGATCTTTGCTCGAACTGTTCGAGGTACTCGGCGGTGGCAGAGCGATTGATCGAGATGATCTGATCGACGACCTGCTCGCGTGAAAGCCGCACCGGCGGGGCAGCGGGGAGGTCAGATTCTTGCGTGTTGATAGATTTCGTCCAAGAAAACAGATCGGTCATGGTGAGTCTCCGTACTTGATGTCAATGCCCACGCGTTGAGTCAGCAGCCTTGCTTCCTCCCGTGGGCTTGCTCGATATCGGGAGGTTAATGCGCCAACGGAGAGCGGATAACACAACCGGACCCATGATTTGGAAACAAAATTGCGCCTGAGCGCAGGATTGGCGTGTGAGGGAGTACGGTGGGAAATGCGAAGATGACGAAAAAAAACCGCGTCGAGAACGCGGCTTGAGTTCAGTTGTTCGGCTTGGTTAGACGCTGGCGGAGCTGCCGCAGCCGCAAGCAGCCCGGAGCGCATCCACCTTGTCGGTTTTTTCCCAGTTGAAGAAGTTGAGCCCGTTCTTCTCCGAAGGCTTGCGCCCGAAGTGCCCGTGCCTTGCGGTCTTGCGGTAGATCGGATTGCGGAGTTCGAGCGTAT
>JAESSR010000341.1 GCA_016764015.1 Phycisphaerales bacterium | reverse complement strand
GTCCATGTGAAAATCGAGTCAAGCACCCCGCGATCGCGGGTGCTTTTTTTATGTAAAATCAAGGGTTTTTCGGCTCGAACAATCATCAGGATCAGAAACTTGAGGGCGCCGTGTCTGATCGGTGCAATAGCCAGCGGAAAACCCACTTGTTGCTCTTAAGTATGCTAAGATCAATCGTTCATGAACAGCTATCCACTACCAATTATCATACAGGGCGGCATGGGGGCAGGAGTCTCCAGCTGGACACTCGCAAACGCGGTGTCTGCTGCCGGTCAACTCGGTGTCGTATCGGGCACTGCCCTTGATGTGATCCTTGCTCGTCGTTTGCAGGTCGGAGACCCCGGCGGGCACATGCGCCGTGCATTGGCCAAGTTCCCAATTCCAGGGGTTGCACAGCGAATTCTTGATCGCT
The DNA here is from genome assembly GCA_016764015.1 of Phycisphaerales bacterium. Next base: position 16,682 of record JAESSR010000341.1, on the reverse strand, counting down.
ATTTCATCGAAGACGGCAAGGCAGAAGACAAGCCGTTTAAATCCAAACCGATGCCCAGTGAAAGACCATCAAAGCACCTCATCGAGTTGCTTGTTGCATCAAACTTCGTCGAGGTGTTCCTCGCTAAAGATGGTCACGACGGCTTGGTTGGAATCAACTACCTCGAAAAAATCCAGGTACCAAACCTTCCATCAATCTATGGCGCGATGCTCGCGGGTGTGTCTCATATTCTTATGGGTGCCGGTATCCCCAAAGCGATCCCAGGAATCCTCGATCGACTCGCCAAACGCCTGCCTGTTGAGATGCGCGTCGATGTCCAAGACGCGGATCGCAGCGAGGAGTTCACGACTCAGTTCGATCCAAACGATCTCTTTGAAGGCGACGCTCCAGAGCTTGACCGCCCAGAGTTTCTCGCGATCGTTTCGTCTGCAACGCTGGCGAACATGCTCACTCGGAAATCGAGTGGTAAAGTCAACGGGTTCATCATCGAAGGCCCGACAGCGGGGGGGCACAACGCACCACCACGCGGAAAAATGCAACTCAGTGTGAACGGCGAACCAATCTATGGCGATCGTGATGTGACTGATCTCGAAGCGATCAAGGCATTAGGATTGCCATACTGGCTCGCGGGTTCATACGCCGAGCCTGAGCGCGTTGCCGAAGCACTCAAGCAAGGGGCAGCCGGAGTACAAGTCGGCACCGCCTTCGCGTACTGCGAAGAATCAGGGCTTGATCCAGAACTCATTCAATCGGCACTCAAAATGAGCAAGGCACAGGAAGTGAAGATATTCACTGATCCGGTCGCTTCGCCAACAGGATTCCCGTTCAAGGTTCTTGAGATGGTCGATACGCATTCAGATGAAAAGGTCTACCAAAGCAGATCACGCATCTGTGACCTTGGCTACCTGCGTCATGCCTACAAGAAACCCAATGGCAAAATGGGCTGGCGATGCCCGTCTGAGCCGATCCAAGATTATCTTAAAAAGGGTGGAAAACTTGAAGACACCGTCGGACGCAAGTGTGTTTGCAATAGCCTGATGGCCAATATCAGCCTTGCCCAAGTTCAGGCGAACGGTGATGTCGAAAAAGCTCTCATCACTTCTGGTGATGACGCAGCAAATATCGCTCGATTCCTCAAACCTGAGTGCATGACCTATTCGGCTATCGATGTCATCAACTATCTGTTGCCAGACACAGCGAACTCAATCAACACTGAGTCCGATGCCTGCACGGCATCGTAATCGACATTATACAACTTTATTGAAAAACGACCCATAAGAACAAAGGTCGCTGTGTACTGTTTCGGTTGCTGTAATATCGGTGAATCCTGAAAACAGATTACTCGACTACCCAAGAGTCATTCCCCGTCACAAGGTCTTGAAGGCTTTGCTGATTGGGCTTGTTCTTCGCTTCTTCGAGTTGTTGGTAGAGCAAATCGTTATAGGTCGGCTTGGTTGGATCAGCATACAGGATGCCCATCGGTTCAGGGAACTCTGGATGGGCCATCTGTGCATACATATTGGCGAGGAACCTATCGGTCTCATCATGAACAAGTAGGTCGGCCTCGCTCACGCCATTTTCACCGATGACCACCACTTCCGGACGCCCACAGTTGAAGCGGATGCCTTTGGTTCGATCAGTACCAAAGATCAAAGGCTTGCCATGCTCAAGTTTGATGGTGTTCTCGGGCATCGTGTCTTTTTGCGAGGCATAGAACCACGCTTTGTGATTGAAAATATTACAGTCCTGATACACCTCAACAAACGATGTCCCTCGATGGGCCATCGCTCGTTTGATGATTGCGTCCATCCCCTTCATGTCAACATCAAGGCTCCGGGCGATAAAGGTACACCCAGTCGCCACAGCGATCGCGATCGGATTGATCGGATAATCGATCGAGCCAACGGGTGATGTTGGCGATATCTTGCCGGTCTCAGAGGTCGGCGAGTATTGCCCTTTGGTCAGCCCATAGATTTTATTGTTGAGCAGCAGGATCGTGATATCGACATTACGGCGCATCGTGTGGATCGTGTGATTGCCCCCAATAGAGAACAGATCGCCATCACCAGAAACCACACAGACTTCAAGGTCTGGATTGGCACATTTCACGCCGGTTGCAACCGCCAAGCTACGACCGTGGATGGAGTGCATGCCGTAGGTTTCCATGTAGTAGGGGAACCGAGCGGCACACCCAATACCCGAAACAAAGACATAGTTTTCTTTTTTACGAGCAATCCCCGGCAGCGCCTTGCGCACCGCTGAGAGCACAGCGTAATCGCCACACCCCGGGCACCACCGTACATCTTGGTCAGTGGTAAAGTCCTTGGCGGTATAGATCGGGAGTTGGGTACTTTGTGATTGTGTTGCACTCATGATTTGACAGCCTCCGTGATTCGTTCGACCAGTGTTTCGACCCGGAAGGGCTTGCCTTTGACGATGTTGATTCCGATGGTATCGATAAGATATTTGGATCGGATCAATACACTCAGTTGCCCCAAGTTAATCTCTGGGATCACGACCTTCTTAAATGATCGCAAAACTTCCTCGGTGTTCGATGGGAACGGATTCAAGTATTGGAGATGTGCATAGCTGACTGCGTGCCCTTTGGCACGAACCTCGTTGATGGCCGTTGTGATAGAGCCATAAGTTCCGCCCCATCCGAGGACAAGGACATCACCAGATGGATCGCCATCGACTTCTAGTAGCGGGATCGACTGAGCGGCGTTCGCAACTTTCTGTGCTCGCAGACGCACCATCATGTCATGGTTGTCCGCGTCGTAGGACACATTGCCAGTGCCAGCTTCTTTCTCCAAACTGCCAATGCGATGTTCGAGTCCTGGCGTGCCCGGGATCGCCCAAGGGCGTTTGAGTGTGTCAGGATCGCGGCTATATGGCAAGAACTCGCCATCGGCAAAGTCCTCTTGCGTTGGATGAACGATATTGATCGTAGGGATATCAGCAACATTGGGCACCTTCCAAGGCTCGGCCCCGTTGGCGATGTACCCATCGGAAAGATAGATGACCGGGGTCATGAACTCGACCGCGAGCCGTATAGCTTCGATGGCCATGTGGAAACAATCCGATGGGCTCCTCGGAGCCACAATGATCAGCGGGCTCTCGCAATGGCGCCCGTACATCGCTTGGAGCAAGTCCGCTTGCTCGGTCTTGGTCGGCAATCCCGTTGCAGGCCCAGCCCTCTGGACATTGACAATAACCAAAGGCAGTTCGAGCATGAGTGCGAGCCCCATCGCCTCGCCTTTGAGCGCGAGCCCCGGACCAGAAGTGCCGGTGACGCCGATGTCACCCGCGAAGCTCGCGCCGATTGCGGTACAGATTGCAGCGATCTCGTCTTCGGATTGAATTGTTTTGATATTGAATCGTTTGAGGTGAGCCAGCCCATGAAACACACCCGATGCCGGCGTGATCGGATAGCTCGCATACACGATCGGCTTCGATGCTTTTTGAGCCGCGGCGACCAATCCCAGGACGGTTGCCTCGTTGCCACTGATCTGGCGGTATGTCCCCGGCTCGAGCTTAGCCTTGGGCACACGATAGCGAGACGGGAACACTTCCGCGGTCTCGCCGAAGTAGTACCCGGCTTCGAGCGCACGGATATTGATCTTGGCGATTTCTGGAAGACCTTTTTTCTCAGCAAACTTATTCTGCAAATATTCTTTTGTGTGATCAAGTGAGCGTTCATAGAGCCAATAAACGATCCCGAGCGCGAACATGTTTCGACACCGGTTGACATCCTTCGCACCCATACCCGAATCAGCGAGGGATTCCTTAGTAAGCCGAGACATCGGCACCTTCACCAGAGCGTATTTATGAGCGATTTCTTCGTCTTCGAGCGGGTTGTACCCGTCGAGGTATCCACACTTTGAGAGGTTGCCCTTGGTGAACTCGTCTTCGTTCACGATGACGATTCCGCCGGGCTCAACATCTTCGATGTTGACCTTAAATCCAGCCGGATTCATCGCGATCATCGCATTGACGCGATCGCCGGGTGTGAAGATACTCTCAGAGGAGAAGTGGACCTGAAACCCGGACACGCCAAAGGTTGTGCCTTTGGGAGCACGAATTTCAGCGGGGAAGTCGGGGAAGGTCGCAAAGTCATTTCCGAACAGTGCTGAGGTGTCAGTAAACTGCCCGCCGGTGAGTTGCATCCCGTCGCCGGAGTCGCCGCAGAAACGGATGACAACGGAATCGAGTGTTGTGGACGGATTATCGATTGTTTGATCGGTTGGCATTGGTGAGCCTCACCCTTCCGGGGTTTGATCTAAAAAGACAGGCTCCGGCGGAGCCGAGACGAATGGGTATTTTAGGCGTGAAGCAGATAGGCAGGGGAGTTCTTTGTACATCGAATTCAGCCAAGTGCTCTCCGCCGGTGAAACATCCTAAAGACAACTTTATCCGCTATGATGCAAGTGTTCAATAACTTGCTATGATCTTGTTCAAATCATTTCCTTGAACACGAAGAGGTCTCTATGCGGATTGGTATCCCAAAAGAAATCCACCCCGGCGAGCGTCGGGTCGCGAGCACGCCCAAGACAGTTTCCAAACTCATTGACATGGGCTTTGAAGTGGTCGTCGAAGAAGGTGCTGGCATTGCTGCGGAGCACTACGATGAAATGTATGCTCAGGCGGGCGCGACACTCACCAGCGATGTGAAAGCACTCTGGGGCGAGTCTGACATTGTACTCAAGGTCCATTCGCCTCAGGTTCATCCAAGTGTTGGCATCCACGAAGCGGACATGATCAAAGAGGGCGGCTGCCTGATCGGGTTCATTTGGCCAGCACAGAATCAGGAGATTCTCGACAAGCTTAACGCTCGAAATGCATCAGCTCTTGCGATGGACTGTGTGCCTCGGATCACGCGTGCCCAGAAGGTCGATGCGCTCAGCGCGATGGCCAATGCTGCTGGATATCGAGCCGTGATCGAAGCGGTGAATGTCTATCCACGGTTCTTGACCGGGCAGAGCACCGCAGCGGGTGCGATCAAACCCGCCAAGGTGCTTGTGATTGGTGCTGGCGTCGCCGGTTTGGCCGCGATTGGTGCAGCGAATGCACTCGGCGCTATCGTTCGTGCATTTGACACTCGACTCGAAGTTGGTGAACAAGTCCGCTCGATGGGTGCCGAGTTCCTCGAACTCGATTTTAAAGAAGAAGGATCAGGTTCTGGCGGCTATGCCAAGGTGATGTCCGATGAGTTCATCGAAGCTGAAATGAAGCTGTTTGCTCAGCAGGCGATGGAAGTGGACATCATCATCACCACCGCGTTGATCCCCGGTAAGCCGGCGCCGCGTTTGATCAGTGCCGGCATGGTCGAATCAATGCGTGAGGGATCGGTTATCGTCGATATGGCTGCCCAGCAGGGCGGCAACTGTGCATTGACCCAAGCCGACAAGATGATTGTGCATAAGGGTGTTCGGATTGTTGGCTACACAGACCTTGCGAGCCGAATGGCGATCCAGACGAGTTGGCTCTATGCATCAACGCTCGTGAGCATGCTCGACGAAATGGGTGGCGACGAAAACTTCACGATCGATCTTGAAAACGATATTGTCCGCGGGGCACTCGTGTGTCACGAAGGCTCCACAACTTGGCCGCCGCCGCAGGCTCAGCCGGTGGTCATTGCAACATCTCAAGACGAACCAAGCCCAGAAGCGACACCCGCTACAGGCCCGGCAGAACCGAAGAAGAAATCCAATCTCGGTTCTGTCGTCGTGATGATCATCACAGCCGTCGCCTTGTTGGCGCTAGGGAGGGTCGCGCCCAGCGAGTTCCTGAGCCACTTTACGGTTTTTGTGCTCGCGTGCTTCGTTGGGTGGCAGGTTGTTTGGAATGTGACCCCCGCGTTGCATACGCCTCTGATGAGCGTCACCAACGCAATCAGCGGGATCATCCTCATCGGCGGCATGCTCCATCTTTCCGGATTAGAAGGACAAACAGATACGCTCGCCGTCATCCTTGGAGCCGCAGCCGTGTTCCTCGCAGCGATCAACATCTCAGGCGGGTTCCTCGTGACTCGACGAATGTTGCAGATGTTCCAGAAGTAAACCTGTTCCCAATCTGTTCCCAACAGACATTCTTTACTCTTTCTCATCAATTCCACATAGGTCCACTATGCAAGACAATATCGCCACATTGCCCGAAACAGTCGCTCTCGTGACAGAGCACGCCTCTTCTGTGAGTGGCATCGCCACGGTCGCCTACATCATCGCCGCGGCATTGTTCATTCTGAGCCTTGCCGGGCTCGGGCATCCGAAGACTTCCCGCAAAGGGAATATCTACGGGATGACAGGCATGCTTATTGCCCTGATCGCTACTGCATTCCTGCTCACCACCACAGGATTCATGATCTTCTTGGCAGCCATGATCCCTGCTGCTGTTATTGGTGCGGTGCTGGCATCGAGAGTCAAGATGACCGACATGCCTCAGCTCGTCGCCATGCTTCACAGCTTTGTCGGCGCGGCTGCTGTATTGGTCGGCTTCGCAACACTGCGCGGGCACAACGATTTCACTGGGAGCGCTTTGCTCATCCACAATATCGAGATATTCATCGGCGTTTGTATCGGCTCGATCACATTCACCGGCTCGATCATCGCCTACGCCAAACTCGATGGCAAGATCGGTGGCAAGCCTTTGATGTTGCCAGCGAGACACATCCTCAATCTTATCGTGATACTCCTCACGATTGCTCTTGGCGTAATGTTCGCACAAGCCGTCGGCGCTCATGAAATGACCAAAGCCATGTGGGTATTGGGTATCGCCACCGCCATTACCGGAGTCTTTGGAATCCACATGGTCATGGCGATCGGCGGCGCGGATATGCCTGTGGTGGTGTCGATGCTCAATAGTTATTCTGGGTGGGCCGCGGCAGCAGCCGGGTTCATGCTCTCGAATGACTTGTTGATTATTACCGGAGCGTTGGTTGGCTCAAGCGGTGCGATCCTGAGCTACATCATGTGTAAGGGCATGAACCGTTCGTTCGTCAGCGTGATCCTTGGCGGGTTTGGTGCTGCTGAGGGTACAACTGTTGTGATTGAAGGCGAGCACACCGAGATACAGGTCGACGGCACGGTTGAACTTATCCGCAACGCCAAGAGCATCGTGATTGTCCCCGGCTACGGGATGGCTGTTGCACAGGCACAACATACGCTCTCTGAAATCACCAAGGAACTCGAAGCTGCGGGTAAAAAGATTCGATTTGCCATCCATCCGATCGCCGGGCGACTCCCTGGGCATATGAATGTGCTCCTCGCAGAAGCAAAGATTTCGTATGACATTGTCCTTGAGATGGACGAGATCAACGAGGATTTCCCAGAGACTGATCTCGTGCTTGTGATCGGCGCCAATGACATCGTCAATCCAAGTGCACTCGATGATCCAGGCAGCCCGATTACCGGCATGCCTGTGCTTGAGGTGTGGAAAGCCAAGGATGTGATCGTGATGAAACGGAGCATGGCCAGTGGGTATGCAGGGATTGGCAATCCGTTGTTTGTGAAGTCCAACACCAAGATGCTCTTTGGTGATGCAAAGAAGAATGTGGATGCCATCCTCACCGCATACCGGAACTCTTAAGTATTCTCAATCGCAGGCAACACGAGAGACCGATAACAACTACGACTCGCTGATTTTTCAGCCATAATCATGCTCAGCATGGTCTGGTTGTGCTCGTTCCGTTATCTATACGGTCGAATATCTGTATTGAGCACACAACAGGTTGGCAATGCACACTCTATTTCGCACCGTTCACTTGTCCACTCACGCCGGTGGATGTGAACATCAACCAAGTAGGGGGCATCATGCACAAAATCGCTTTCATTGTTATCGCAGCTTCAGGATTTGCAACTCATGCAGATATTATACAAGTGAGCGAGTTTGAGTCATTCCAGTTCGAGGGGTTCAATGATCTCGATATGGGAACATTCGAGCGGAACCCCGTTTCAGTGTTCAATGGTCTCGGAGAACTCTCAAATACATCCGGCAGCTCATGGTTGCATGCGACCGGCGGGTGGTCATTGGGCACGGGTGATTGGCGTGCACGAACGGATGCCTTTGAAGGTTCCAAGTTCCTTGGCACATCACGGGGCGGTGTCGAGTACCGATTCAATACGAACCAGAAATCATTCGGTGGTTATTTCTCGACAATTGCCAATGTTGCCGACGCCGAAATCAAGTTCTACAACGGCGATTCACTCGTCGGTTCCGATGTCCTCAACGCTGCTCTCGGCGGCGAATGGGCATGGAATGGATGGTCTAGCAATGTCGAGTTCGATCGGGTCACTGTCGATTCAAACTATGGCAACTCAGGCGGATTTCTCATGCATGATGCTGTTCGTGTGCTGAGCACCGAGGTGCCTACTCAGGGCTCGATCGCAATAATCGGTGCTGGCATGCTCCTCGCAGGGCGTCGGCGCAGAGCATAAAGCAGACTTACTCGTGAGTCAACCTTCGGAAGGCTGTCAGTCATATTGGCTGGCAGTCTTTTCTGTATGATGGGCATAGGATTCTCTATGAACATCGTTGAAAAAATCCGTGACACCGAAACCACTCTCCGTTCACAATCCGATCCAGTCAAGGTGCTCGCATCATGGACGATGCTCGGGCGATTGCTCGGCAGAATGCCCGTGGATCAATCAGAACTCAAACGCATCTGCGATGAGCGTGATTCGGTCGGCATCGATGTCATGATCGCCAAGCTCGAAGACCCCGATGCGTTCAAAACCAAGCAAGAACCACTTCCAGAGTATTCGCAGGCGAAACTCAACGAAGCCCTACGGGTATTTCGACATCGTCTCAAGTTCAAGAAGCTCGATGATGAATCAAAGATTTCACAGCGTGATGTGACAACCGGAAAAAGTGCCAACATCGATTCCATTCAGCCCCCGGGCCCATCGGAGTTCGATCCCCGTATCTGGAAAGTATTGGTTAAGGCCGGCAAGCTCGTTGATGCCGGGAGCGGGTTTTATCACGAACCGCGCTAAAGCTTGAGAGCAGTGGATCACATCCCTCGTTCGATCGCCCCGACGAGCGAATGCAAAATCAGCATGTGAAGTTCCTGGATGCGATCGCTTGTCTCGCCTCCAACAATCCATTGGGTATCACCTTGTCGAGCAAGTTCGCCGCCATCTTTACCAAGCAGCAGCGCAACATGGAGCCCCTTTGATTCCGCAACTTCAACAGCCTTGATGATGTTGGCACTGTTCCCGCTGGTGGACATCGCCACGAGCACATCGTTCTCAAAGCCAACGCCCTCGATCCATCGCGAGAAGATCGAATCAAAGCCGTAGTCATTGCCCACGCAGGTGATATGCCCCGGGTCGGCACATGCCATCGCAGGTATCGATGGGCGATCATCTCTATAGCGTCCGGTGAGTTCCTCGCAGAAGTGGATCGCATCAGCGCAAGATCCACCATTACCAATCGCCAAAATTTTTCCACCCGCTCTGATCCGCCGTACACAAATGTTCGCAAGTTCTTCAACCCGTGCAGCGTTGGTCGCATCGCTTGCAAACTCATTAGCCAACGATGCGTACAGAGAGAACTCAGATTGGACAGCGGATGTATTCGTCATGCCCAATGATAGGTTCAACTCCACCCGTGTGCCCATGCTGTACATGTTCATAAAAAAACCACGCCCGAAGGCGTGGTTGAGCTTTGTTTAGTTTACTACGAGCATCAATCCCAGGTATTGATCGGATTGTCATCCGAACTCGTTTCCTCAGCACCTGCCCCGCGGACTTCGCCGGGTGCAAAGTGATCCTGACGCCATGATTCCGGATACTCAGCATCGTCCAGATCCATGCACGCCTGTGTCGGGAACATAGGACGGAATGTGTCGCACATCACCGCCATCTCGTCGGTCCATTTCTTCCCGAGTGACGCTTCAACCGTCCCCGGGTGAGGCCCATGCGCGATCCCCTGGGGATGCACCGAGATCGATCCCGAGGATATCCCCCGCCGAGCCTTGTAGTTCCCCTGGACATAGTACATGATCTCGTCCGAGTCGATGTTGCTGTGGTTGTAAGGCACCACGATCGCATCAGGATGCGAATCAAGCGCCCGCGGGCAGAACGAACAGATCACAAAGTTGTGCCCCTCGAATGTCTGATGAATCGGTGGCGGCAGGTGCAGCTGCCCGGTGATCGGTGCGAAGTCATGAATATTGAAGCAGTACGGGTAATAGCACCCGTCCCATCCAACGACTTCCAGTGGATGATACGGATAGGTGTACGAATGGATCGAGTTGAGTGCCTTAATCCGCACCTCGAAGTCACCCTTTTCGTCGTACGCCAACGGATGATCAGCATCCTCAAAGGGCACTCGCAAATCTCGCTCACAATACGGTGCGTGCTCAAGGAACTGTGCAGTCTTCTTTGCGATATACCCAGGAGGAGGCATGATGTGCGATGCGTTGCAGGTCTCAAAGCACACAAACTTGCCCATTGGCATATCCGCTTTGGAGTACCCACCAAACTCATCGCTGTCAGAGCCATCGTTTGGTCGTTCATCAAAGACCATCTTATAGATTACACCCTTGGGCATGACGATGTAATCCTTCTTGCCAAACTTGAGCGTGCCGAACATCGTATAGACGGTGCCTGATCCATAATGGATAAAGAGACACTCGTCACCTTGCCCATTTTTGTAGTGATACTCTTGCTGTATAGCTGGTTGGCAGAGCGACATCTCAACATCGCCATTACCAAAGATCACCGTGCGTCCTTCGATTGGATCGCCTTTGGTTTTGAAGTTCTGTGTTTTGACATGACGCATCCGCATCACATCTTGTTCTACATATTCAACCTTCGTTGAGTAAAGCTTTTTCCATCCCGTCACCTGGGTCGGCGGGTGGATGTGATACATGATGGAACTGGGACCGACGAATCCTTCGGTGCCGAAGAGTTCTTCGGAATAGAGGGCGCCGTCAGGGCGGCGGAACTGTGTATGACGCTTCTTGGGCATTTTGCCCATCTTCATGTAATACGGCATGGTGCCGATCCTCTTTCTTCCCCAAACCAAGCAGAGTTCAATCAAGTCCGGTGGGGGAGGGGGTGAATACTCATGCAGGCGATCGGAGTTGAACTCACCAAGCATGCGGTATTCTAGCACAGGAACACAGCTTTTCGCCAAAGGTGACACGCGCAATCCGTGGCGGTACAGATAGAAAAGATGGAATTTCTTCATCATTGGAGTGAGAACACGATAAAAGCCGACAATTTGTTCAGCAAGGGTCATCTACATTGGGTTGAGTTGATCTATTGCATTGTGAAGAGGTATAATCCCCTTACCCAGCAATGGGATTCGCAGAGACCCCCGAGCATACACACGCATGAGCACACCGCTCCATAATGAATACTTCGGGCCTTACAAGCTCATCCGTTCTTTAGGCAACGCACACGGTGCGTCTCGCTTTGTCGTGTTGTGCAATCGCACCGACACCAACTACCTGCTCTACCGATCAGATCGGCTCAACAATCACAAAGCCCGTCGATTAATCTTTGACGCCTTCATGAAAATGAGCACGCTCGATCATCCGCATCTACTCAAAATCGATTCAGTTTCATACGACGATCAAGGTCGAATCTGCGTCATCACGCCCTACACCGGCAACCATGACGGGCTTGTCACACTCAACAATCTGCTCGAACAGCGCGACGGAAGGTTTGGTATCCCTGAGGCAACCCGTGCGATCGAGCACCTGCTCGATGCATCACAGCATGCACATGACATGGGCATATTCAACGGCCCAATCAACGCCGAAGATATTCTTGTCGATCGATACGGCTGCCTCCAGGTGCAGTTCTACGGTTTCACTGCACTTCGTGCTGAAAACAAATCCAAAGCTGTGGTGATCGCAGAAGAGGTTCGCTCAATCATTGATCTGGGCTACACAATGATGACCGGGCTCACCTCGGGCACTGGCCGTATCGCTCCATCGAGAGTTGTGAAGAAAATCGATCGCAACTGGGATACATGGTTTGAAATTGGTCTCGATCCTGTTGACGGATTTGATGATCTTGCACATGCTATCTCTGCGTTGCCAACTAAATCCGATTGCGAACAATGGCTCGTCAGCGATATGCCAAAGCAAACCCGTCGCCCGCAGGTTCATATCGGTTCGATGCTCCGTCGCTTCAGGACGACATCGACATCGCCGTCGGGTCACCCCAGAGAACGGTAAGTTATCTCCAGTTTCTCTGATTCACCCATCATCACTGGGCTGAGCGGGTTGAGTAGATTCTGTACTTGGGTTATCCACCCCCGGCTCGGCGTCAGATGGCTCAGATGGTGATTCAATACCACCTGCCTGCTCAATATCCAAGATTTGTTGAGCTGAGAGAATCTCGTTGAGGTGGCTGAGCATAAAAACCGCAATCCGTTCGCGTAATGCGCCCGGAGGGGCTGAAATCAGCATCGAATACCAAAGCTCGGGATCAGTATTGAGAGCAATGGCTTCATCAAGTTTTCCAAGCTGAATCAGCGCAGAGGATTGAATCAAATCTGCTCGTAGACGATCCGCCGGATCGAGACCAACATCCTTGAGGGTAATGGCTGCTTCAAACGCACGATCAGGACGATGTTCATCAAGTTCGATTTGAGCGAGCAGAATAATGCCTTTGGCTATGCGTGGAGTGATCGTTTTTAGATCGCTGTTGAGCAATCGATTTAAAAGCATGATCGAGAGGGTTGGATCGAGCCCCGAGAGCCGGACGGCTTCACCGAGCCGATCATCCTCAAGTTCCAAGCCCATACGCATGATCGCATCATTGCGACTCTCGGCATTTGGGTAAGGCAATGTCACCAGTCTCCGCAAGCCTTCGGGGGTTGCACGGTGTCGTATCATCGCGTCGCTCGCGGCTTTGAACAGAAACTCATTCTCCTCCGCCGCCTGCACCAACACTTCGACCGAACGAGGAGTCTCTACGAGCGCATTGGCTGCCCATTGCTGCTGTATCGGATCCTGCGCCAACAGGAGCGAAACCAACTGTTCCAAATCAGAAGCATCGCCGATGCGTGCGATCAGCTTCATTCCATCTTCACCAAGTGCGTCTGGACTTGTAGATCGTAATTTTTCAAGGAGAAGAGGATGGTGCCTTTGTATATCCCAGAGCTGGGATTGTTCAAGCGACCACGCCGCGGCACAAGCTGCATCGAACGGTGAGTCTGGCGCAAGGAACCATCGAAGCACCGAATCCACGGACTCCAAGCTAGGCCAACGAGCAACACCCAGGAGCATCGGTTCGGCAGCAACCGGGTCGAGTTCATTCTGAAGAGACTCGACGAGCACAATCATCGCATCAGGGGGGACTAATCGAGTAATAAGCTGCGCAGATTTCGCCCGAACAGTTGCATGCGAATCACCCAGCATCATCTTGGCCGCCTCGCTTACCGCGGGCTTGAGCACTGTATTACTCGACAGATCGCGATTGACAAGCTCAAAGCCGAGCAGCCGCATACCGAGCCTGTGATCCTCAAACAGGGCGACAATCAGATCCGATCGGCCATCATCGTCAAGCTCAATATGGAGTCGCCGGTAGAGCCCAAGAATTTCATTGAACTGTGTGTCAAGTGTGCTTGCTTCATCATCAAGCTGCCTTTGGAGTTCATTGTTGTGTTGAAGCAATCCTTGGTTTGGTTCAGATTTCTCCGTTGATGCTCCAGAATCATCCTCTGTGGATTGAGAAGAACTCTTTATTTGGGCTTGAGCCACCTCAATAGGGGGTGGTTGAATCTGTGCTTGTTTGGTCCGAGCGGAAGACTGAGCCTTGTATTGAGGTGAATCGATACTTGATGAACATGCCGTTCCAACTGAAATTGCAATCAATAAACAGCCTTGTGCCATGAATCTGTTAAAACAAGCTGTGGGGGGAAACAGGTTCATACGGATGCTCTGGGTGCCTTGCACAAAGATTCTCGGTCTTTCATCGGCAAATTGCCGAAGAAACATCCATAGAGTGTAGTACTCCCGATTGATGCGCAGCCCCAAAACGGTTAGTATTGACGCATACGGGATTTGGGTACCGATATGACGAAAAGGATAAAGCAGATAGAGCTATGAACGACTGGATTGATGCAGAACATCATGTTGAACGCGCTCATGAGCATTACGATGCCGGGCGATGGGACGAAGCAGAGAACGAGCTTCGCCAGGCGCTATCGCTCAACCCATACCAAGCAGAATGGTTTTTCAATCTTGGGCTCACTCTTGAAGCCGCCGGGCGCCATGGCGATGCCGCAAAAGCATTCTCAAGCTGCTATACGCTCCACGAAGAGAATGACAACCCGGATACCAACTCGTCGCTGCTCGCCGGCGTGAATCTCATCCGCGACAATGATCCAAGCCAAGCTTTGCTCTGGTTTGATCGGGCGATCAAAGCTGATCCTTCAAACATCAACGCGTTCGTCCATCTCATCGAAGCACAGACGGATCTCCATCGACACACCGATGCCGAAGAAACCTTCTACCTCGCCCAACAGATCGATCCAGATCATGGCGAACTCTACGCCGTGATGGCCAACTCGCTGCTAGCCTCTGGTCAAAATGAACGCGCAGTCTGGTGTCTACGCGAAGCAGCCCGGCTCGATCCTGAGATTGCAAGAGTCCAGGCTCGCCTTGCCAAGGCATACCAAATCTCAGGACGACTCGAGCGAGCCCGCCAGTTATACCTCCGCGAACTCCGCGTTGACCCAGGTGATATAGACACACTGCTCGATATCGGGGAGCTCCTCCTCGACATGAACCGCTTTATGGAAGCTGGTGAGAAGTTCCGCCGTGTGCTCGAACTCGAATCAGATCAGCCAGACGCCCATTTCTTGCTCGCAGAACTCGCCGAACTCGAGCATCGTGTTTCTGATGCACTCGTTCATTACGATGTCACATTGCGTTTAGACAGCACTTACCCCGGCGTCCGTCGCCGACTAGCACGCGTACTCTCCATCAGGAATCGCAGTGAAGATATGTACCGAATCCGTGATTTGCTCAGGTTCGAGCATCGAGCGATCGAAAAAACGGAACTTGAAACCCAGCGAGTTAATCAATCCAAACCCATGGATCAGCAGCAAATCGTTGCACAGGTCGAAGAGTTCGAAGAACTCGGCCGCCTGCTCCTTGATGCACAGATGGTCGATGAGTCAATCCAGATATATACTAAGATGATCGCCATCGAGCCCACAAGCCACCGTGCGCATCACGGGCTCAGCGTCGCAATGCTCGAAGCAAATCGGATGGAAGACGGGATTTCAGCAGCCAAGCGAGCACTCGAGTTTCAGCCTCGCTTCATCCCCGCGATGCACAACCTCGCATTGGCATATCTCCGTGAACGACAGTGGATCAGAGCACGGTATTGGGTCCGCCAGGCTTCGCGTGTTGATGCCGATGATCCATCACTCCGTAGGCTCCGCCTCAAACTCAGAATACATACTGCATTGAGCGCGATTACATGGGGCTGGCGCAAGGCTACAAAGGTTGTGCGTGTGATGCGAACAATCCTTGGCCGTCCACAACGCTCACCAGCATAGAACCAGAGTTCATAGAACTAGGTTCTGTCTGACGGCTCGTTTTCGACACAAAACCACGCTCTTTTCGCCTCCCCCGGGCCTCCGGGGGAGGTGCCGAACACAGTGAGGCGGAGGGGGTCTTTTCTTTGTTTCACCCTTTGGATTACAGTAATACACCACCGAATCCCCCCTCCGTCTGCTTCGCAGCCACCTCCCCCGGAAGCCCGGGGGAGGCGAGTGTTCGGAGAAACACGGGCCGTCAGACACGACCTAGTAAAAAGTTATTTAGAGTGAATCGCCGAGCAATCGTGCGACTTCTTCCACATCTTTATCGCCGCGTCCAGAGAGATTGATGACCAGATGCTGATCCTTGTGCATCTCCCCAGCCATAGGCACTCCATGCGCCACCGCATGTGATGATTCCAATGCCGGGATAATCCCCTCATCACGAGCAGTCCACAAGAACGCCTCAAGGGCTTGCTTGTCATTGATCGTGGTATATTCCACCCGCCCCAAATCTTTCCAGTACGAATGCTCAGGACCAACCCCAGGGTAATCTAGCCCCGCAGAGCACGAATGCACCTGGCTCGTCTGCCCGGCATCATCTTGCAACACATAGCTCATCGAGCCGTGCAATACCCCCAGCTTGCCATGTGTCAATGGTGCTGCATGATCCCCGAGCATGTCCGATCGTCCGCCGGCTTCAACGCCAACAAGCTTGACTTGTTCTTCGTTCACAAATGGATAAAACATTCCCGCAGCGTTCGAGCCGCCGCCTACACACGCGACAATCACATCGGGCATCCCCCCCATGTTCCGAAGTGCTTGAGCCTTGGTTTCACGCCCGATGACCGACTGGAAATCACGCACAATCATCGGGAACGGGTGCGGCCCAACAACCGAGCCCAAAATATAATGCGTGTGCTCGACCGACCCCATCCAGTCCCGCATCGCTTCGTTGGTTGCATCTTTGAGTGTGCACGATCCCTCGTTGACCGGGATGACCCTTGCGCCCAGCATCTCATTTGAAAAAAACACTGAAAATTTTGTTTGGATGGCGCCCAAGCTTTATATATTTTACCTTCGTACTTGCAGGGTTTATGATCATCATTCGCCTAAGTCAAATGGTTGTATTTGGCACCTCCGAAGAGTCTGGCTATTTTGAACAGGGGTTG
>JAESSR010000003.1 GCA_016764015.1 Phycisphaerales bacterium | reverse complement strand
TGCACATGCTCAGTAGGCTTAGCCCAAAGTAGTAGAAGAAGAATACTTTCCAGAGCATGTCGATTCATCCTTGTGTGTCGCACCATCATCAAACTGGTTTTCGCCCCACAACATGAGATTAATCATCGGCCAAGCCATGTGCCAATAACTTGTCGGGCGTGCACATACTAAGCCGAGGGCTTGTTCCGTGAAGAACTCGCGTGCAACTGGTGAGTTAAACAGTCGATCGGTCATCGGCTCCATCCAGTGCTGGAAAGGGAGCGGGAAGCTGGCTTTTGGGCGATTGACGATTTCTTGAGGCAGATCGTTCTTGAACGCTTGACGCAGAGCGATCTTTGTTTGTTCTGGATCGCCGGGGATGTATTTTTGATCCATAGATAACGCCTCTGCGCAGATGGCGACTTCGATGTCGGCGTATGGAGTTCGTCCCTCGACGCCGGCGAGCATGGTCGAAGTATCGAGCCGTTGGAGCAAGTTTGGCAGATTCATTCGCCGCTGGAAGCGGAGATGGGCTTGTAGCGGCGAATCGTTCGGAGTTTGCGAGCGAACTTCGTTGAAGATCGATTGATAATGTGCTTTGAGATGCGCGTCTGCATCGGCTGCTTGGTACCAGTGTTCGTTGAGGACTCCGGGCTTGAGTTCATCGCTGATCCAGGCATTTGAGCTGAGATGGAACAACCCGCCATTCACATCATCTGCACCATTCAACCCGGCAATATGAGCGGCGGCTTGTTGCATTATTGGGGCGTAGCCAGCGAAGAGCTCATCGGCTCCTTCGCCGGAGATGGCAACGATGTGACCTTGTTGACGAAGAGCAGCAGCAACTTCATAGATAGCGATTTCGTTTGGGGTAGAGAGGGGGACGCCGAGTTGGGAGATCATCCATTGCCAGCGATTGATGAAACTATCCTGTATGATTTCAACTTCTGTGTGATTGGTGCTGAGCTCTTTCGCGAGCGATGCAGCGAATGAAAAATCATCAGAGAAACCCTCTACCTTTGCTCCGGCGCAGTAGGTGTTGAGTTCGCCGAGTGATTGTTTGGCGATTAGCGTAGTGATTGCCGAATCTAAACCGCCCGAGAGCAGCGTGCACATGGGGACATCGGTTCGAAGGTGACGATGGATAGAGTCCTCAATGGTTTGGCGAACACCTTGAGTTGGGGTGCGATTGGCGGTGTCCCACCAGTTGGTCGTTGTTGTTTGATCGGGCGTATCGAGCGGAATGGTGAGCCATTGCCCAGGGGTGAGTGTGGAGATGCCCTCGAACATTGTGCGATGCCCGAGGGTTGTGCGGATTGATGAAAGGTAAGCAGAGACTGTCACCGCGTCTGGTTTGCGTTCGACAGCAGGATGTTCGAGGATGGCTGAGATTTCAGAGCCGATGACAAGTTGGCGTCCAAATTGTGACTCAATGATCGTGTGATAGAGCGGCTTGATGCCCATCGGATCACGGGCAAGGATGGCGGTGTTTGTTTGTGTGTCGAGAAAGACAAACGCGTACATGCCTCGGAGTTTGTCGATCGCTTGCGGCCCCCAGGTGATCAGTGCGTGGAGGAGTGTTTCTGTATCGCAGTTTGATTTGAACTCGCATCCGAGGGATGCGAGTTCGGAGCGAAGGTCATGATCGTTGTAAAGTTCGCCGTTGTATGCGAGGATATATCGACGGTCATGGCTGAGCATCGGTTGGTGCCCTGCTGGCGTTGGGTCAATGACACACAATCGGCGGTGCCCGATCGAACCAAGCCGTCCTTCCCAGAGCCCGGAATCATCTGGACCTCGATGGATCAGCCGATCACGCATACGCTCAATGAGGGCGCGTGGGATTTTGGTCTGGGATGCGTCGAGATTGAGGACAGAGGCGATTCCACACATAGAGTAGTTATCGGACACCTTGGCGGGTTTTATAGACTAAATTATAGATCAAAATATCCAAGTTTGCGACCAACAGCTACAAAACCGATTTTATTGATTTTGCCGATAATATTCAACACAAACCAGATTAATCTGATATCTTATCGGCAGTGAGGGTTGGCGTCTGGGTTGAAATTTGGACGGGCACCCTCTAAATCACAGGCCCATAACAGCACTTGTTTAACGGGCAACTCAACAGAAGAGGGGAATATGAAAAACTTAATTTGTTTATGTATCACTATCGTATTGGGCATGATGACTTCGCTGTCTCATGCACAAATTGTCTATCAGGTCAATCGCACAATCGGCGGAGGTACGGTGACTGGATTCGTCACGACAGATGGCACCCTCGGTGTGCTGTCATCCGCAAATATCATCGATTGGGAACTGACACTGACATCCCCAAACCTTCGAGGTGGCTCTACCGAAACCATCAGCTTTGACACACAACTTCAAACCTTTCTCAACGGTTCAGCAACAACAGCTACCGCGACTGATCTCATGTTTGACTTGGACGCGGCTGGAAACAACTGGTTCCTTCTTCAGGGCGGCAGTACAAACTTCTGGTGTATTGAAACCGGAGGATGTACCTCTGGTGGTTTGGGTGAGCACATAGGGCAAAATGACGACGGCTCCAATGTCGCTGAGAGTTCATTGCCCACGGGCAACTTTGTGTTTGCAAGTGTCACGGATCCGATCACATACAATGTCAATCGTACGATTGACCAAGGTTCGATCACAGGGTTCATTACGACTGACGGAACACTCGGGTTATTGACCTCGGCCAATATCATCGACTGGGAACTCACACTCACCGCACCAAATCTCGATGGCGGTTCGCCTGACATCATTGACTTCGATAATCAGCAACAGACATTCCTGAGTGGTGCAGTGACTACAGCAACAGCAACGGATTTATCCTTTGACATCAGTGGAGCATCGGGTGACGGATTCATCCTCTTCCAAGGGGCGGGATTCGGCAACTTCTACTGTATCGAAACAGCCAATGCCGGGTGTACCGGTGCTGGTATTGGTGAACATATTGGATTTGAATCTGGTACTACGAACCCAGCGCAAACAGGTCAGCCTACGGGCAACTTTGTGTTTGCGACTACCAGTATCAGATACAATGTCAGCCGATTCGTTGAATCTGGCTCGGTCGTCGGCTTCATCGAGACCGATGGCACGCTCGGGACTCTGACTACGGCCAACATCACCGATTGGGAGCTCACTTTGACATCGCCCGATTTACTGTTCGGGGATGTGGAATCGGATACGATCAGTTTTTCTGATAGTCTAAACACATTTGTCGGGGGAGTTATAACCGCGACCGCCACTGACATGATGTTTGATATGACTGGTAGTTCCGGCGAAGGGACCCTCACTTTTCAGGGCAGCAGTTTTAACTTCTGGTGTATCGAAACCGCTGCCGCTGCATGCTTTGGAGTTGGCTCTGCTGAGCTCATAGGGTTCGATACCGCAGGATCTGCTCCCGCAGAGACTGGATTCCCCACCGGCAACTTTGTGTTTGCAAGCACAAAGATTCGCTATGGTGTGAACCGGGTTGTAGATCAAGGAACAATCACCGGGTTCATCGAGACCGATGGCACGCTCGGCATTTTGACAGGTGAAAATATCACCGATTGGGTGCTCACACTTACCGCGCCGAATCTAGAAGGTGGATCGCCGGATGTGATCGAATTTGCTAATCAGCAACAGACATTAATATTTGGGTCAGTCGTGACAGCAACAACCTCAGATATTTTCTTCGATATCAGTGGTGCTTCTGGCAACGGGCTATTCATTATGCAAGCCGTAGACTTTGGCAACTTCTGGTGTCTTGAAACTGCGGACTCGTTCTGCACGGGAGAAGGGATCGGAGAGCATCTGGGGCGCGATGCTGACGGAAGCCTTGTTGCTCAAACTGGGCAACCTACCGGCAACTTCTCCATTGCGTCTGTACTCTCGCCGATCATATACCAAGTGAATCGTGTCATTGCTGACGGGACAGTCACCGGGTTCATCGAGACCGATGGCACGATGGGCGTATTGGCCGCAGTCAATATCACCAACTGGGAGTTGACGCTTACTGCTCCGAACCTCTTTGGTGGCCCAGTCGATACCATTGACTTTGGCAGCCAAGCTCAGACATTCCTCCAAGGGGCAGGAACAACAGCAACGAGCACATCCCTTCTTTTCGATATGAATGATTTTTCAATGGGTGATTCAGTATTCGTAGTTCAGGGTGGCAGCGGTAACTTCTGGTGTATAGAAACAGCACCTGTGTTCTGCTTTGAAACTGGTGAAGAAATGGGATTCAATCTCGCGGGTGATGGAGCTGCCCAATCAGTACCGCAGATCGGCAAGTTCGTGTTTGCGACCAACTGCCGAGCAGATCTTAATGGTGACACGGTGCTCAACTTCTTTGATGTTGCCGCGTTCTTGTCAGCGTTTACTTCCGGGGATCCGATTGCCGATTTCACCGGTGAAGGCAGTTTCAACTTCTTTGATATTGCCGAGTTCCTCACGCAGTTCTCGGCTGGATGCCCATGATCTACAGTTGATCTAGACGACGGCATCTGAATATTTAAAAACCTCAACCACTCGGGACTAAAAACCGAGTGGTTTTTTTATACTCGTATATCTTTAGGATCAACCTTCTGGCTTGCAGGTCTTGCAGGGCTCGTGGGATTTGTTGATCTTATGGCGAGTTGTAGGGCTGGTTGTATCGGTGAGGTGTGGGCAGCCTTTGAGGTGGTACTTTGAGCCATACTTTGTGATGTAGATTTGCTGGCCTTGATTTATTGAGTTGGCTGGTGTGTCTGATGAATTCGATTGGTCAGGGTTGGAGTCAGTGGTTGATGAGTCTGGGGTCTGATCCAGCCCTGGGCTTTGCGGCGGTTCTTCTGTGAACTGGATTGGCATGGCCCGAGGGGCGGGATTCCAAATGCCTTTGTTGAGGAATTGTGCTCGGGTTTGGTAGTGTGTAAATACATCGGTGTAGATCGTCGAATGGCGGGTGTTGAGTTTGGCGTACCCTTGGCGGATGAGTTCAAGGTTGACAAAGAGCATGTCAGGGGCTCGGAAGATGTATGCGGAGCGTTTATTGGCTGAATCTCGTTCGCCAGCGGGGTCGTGCTGGATGTAGACGGTTTCGCCAAGAAGGAGTTGCTTGATAAATCTGCGGGATTCTATGGAGAATGGCGAAGGCGTACGATCCTTGGGAAGGTATTCGGGGGCGTCGGAGCCGAGGAGTTGGTAGCGGCGTTTTTTGCCGTCGACTTGGATTAACAGCGTGTCACCATCAAATATACGAACTACTTTGCCCTGCACGAGTGTGTCTAGATTCGGAAGTTCTAGTTTGGGCTGGACTTCTTGAGATTGAGCTTTGGGTGCTTCAGGCGGCGCAGAAAAGGCGGGCATGGTGATGAATAGGGAGATATATGCGCACACATACCAAGTTCGTCTTCCACGATTGTGTGTGAACATATGAACTCAGCTCCTATTCATCCCCCACTCTGGGTTATACCCACACATTAATGATTATGTTGGGTTCTTTGGATTTTCCTGTCCATGTGCCTATCGATGAGGTGACGAACTTGACCTCGTATTGGGGGTGCGCGTCGAGCCATTCATTGACTTGTTGATCGAGGAACTCGAGCGAGTCGCCGGTGAGCTTGCAATGGAAGCTTTTGACATGGATCGCCCCGGTGCCGGTGGAGTTTGGGGTGCGATTCCAAGAGTCCTCGTGTTTGATAGAACGAAGTTTTTGCTCGAATGTATGAATCTTTGGTGGAGCACCGGAGGCATTCGTTGGCTCTGGGCCCAGATCGAGCGGGAGCGTGTCGTCAAGATCGAGACCGGTTTGATCGGATTCTTGAGGATTTAGTTTGGGTTTCTTGTCTTCCGGCGGCGTTGGCACCGGCCCAGAATACCCAGGTGGCAAAGGATGTAGATATTGTCCCCTCATCATCACAGTCTCCAAACTCGTGTGGTGTGAATAAGTACCATGCAGAGACCTTACCATAAATTGATTCATTCGTCCAGTGGAGATGTGGGTTTGTGCACACTGAATTGCCAGAGACCTTTGGATGATTCAATCGAGCAGCCTTGATACCCAATGGTTGAATGTTCCCATTTGATTGCTGCATTTATTGAGTGAGATGTGCATACCAGAGAAACGACAACTCCTTGTGCAACACGGACTACTTTGCCACGATTCTGTGGTATTTCTCCCTGATAGTCGAGGTATTTAGCCCGATGATTTGGGAGTCGAACGACGGTTAGTTGATCCAATCTCGGCTGATCTGGTCGGATTTCACACCGCCAAGTCAGCAGTCGGTGTTCGATTTCAAAATCTGGCCGATCGATCATCCAATCATAGTGAAATGAGCCATCGGGGAGGGTATGTTTGAGGATGACTGCTCGGTGGACGGGTGGCATAAGTGATTGTATCGAGATGATGGAGTGATTGCAGGCTGGAGCAATGAACTCGATGACGCTACCATAGTGTCGCAGAGAAAATAATTGGTTTGAGTCGCAGGAGAACTGTACCATGAAGCTTGTCAAGATCGCATCAGTCGTGTTATTGGGTGTATCAATCATCATCTTTACGAGCGGGTGTTCAACCGTAGACAAGGTCCAGCGGACATTGGCGCTCAATGATCTCCATATTCAAGCGGCTGTGGCTGAGGATCAGGGCGATGACGCCAAAGCCTATGAGTTGTGGTCAGAATATGTCGATCGGCGTCCCAACTCGGTGCTCGCGGAATATCGGCTCGGCATGGTCGAAACTCGGCTTGGGAAGTACGAGCAGGCTGCGAGCCATTTGAGAATTGCCCATGACCTTGAGCCCGGAAATATCGTGTATATCAATGCACTCGCCGATGTGCTCGTGCTCGGGAATCGTACAGATTCGCTCATGAAGCTGTTGCGTGAGACGATGGAAGAGGGTGAAGCTGGATCGGGTTATTTACGATTGGCAAGCTATGCCCAGCGGGTTGGACAGATGGATGAAGCCCATGAGGCACTCCTATTAGCAGTTGCTCAGAACCTTGGGCAATCGCCAGTGCCGTATCTTGCATTGGCAGACTTTGCCGGCACACTTGGTGACCAGCCGATGGAAATTGAGTATCTTCGGTATGTGCTCTGGTTCGATCAGTCCGATCCAACGATTTTGGATCGGCTTGAGTCGATGGGTATGATCACCGGCCCATCATTGGCCGTGAAGCCTTGATTCGGATTGATTTGAGATTTCTTTCTTGTTGAGTTGACTGTGGGTGGCATGGCCGTTATCCTTATATCCGTATTTCCGGATGATAGGATAAATGCCCAAAGACACAGGTACTATTACGAGTCAGTCCACTGTTGAGGTACTCTCGCAGCTTGGGGATTCTGTGCGTCTGCGGATGGTCCGTGTGCTCGAACAACAGGAGCTCGGGGTAGGTGAACTCGTTCGGGTGCTTCAGATACCCCAGTCTTCTGGTTCTCGCCACTTAAGGGTACTGGCTGATGGCGGATGGTTATTTAAACGCACTTTAGGGCCTGCCGCATATTATCGTGTGGTGCTCGATGAGCTTCCTATGCATTTGAAGGTGATCTGGGAGACGCTGCGTGACCAGTTAGGCAATGACCCGAATCTTCGCGAGGATGACCGTCGGCTCAACGCGGTGCTCGCGGATCGGATGACCGATTCGGCTTCGTTCTTTGGGCGGGTCGCTGGCGAGTGGGATGATCTTCGCAATGATATGTTCGGGCGGGCATTCACAGACAACTCATTGCTTGGATTTTTGAACCCCAAGTGGCATGTTGCTGATTTGGGGTGTGGGACGGGGAATGCGACGGTATTGATGTCGCCTTGGGTTGAGCGGGTGGTTGCGGTGGATCGGTCGACTGAAATGCTCGATGCAGCGAAGGATCGATTACACGAATCAGGGCAAAATGCCAATAATGTAGATTTTCTAACGGGCGAACTCACCGATCTTCCATTGGAAACCGGGAGTATAGATGTGGCAGCGTGCGTGCTTGTTTTGCACCATGTCGAGAAACATATCGAAGCACTCAAAGAGATGAAACGAGTGTTGCGGAGCACCAATATGGGGGGGATGCTCCTCGTTGTCGACATGTGCGGGCATGATCGTCATGAATATCGCCACACAATGGGACATGTACATCTTGGATTCTCTGAAAAAGAACGCATTGAGATGTTCAAAGAAGCCGATTTTAAGGATGTGAGGGTGAACAAGCTTCGTCCTGATATCCACGCATCTGGGCCTTCGCTGTTTGCAGCGGTGGCTCATATTTAACAAGAGAAACAGACCATTTACACTGAAGTAGAGAACAAAGGATTGATCACATGACAGCAACAGAAACAGCACCGACCATGATGATCGTTGATGAAATCAACGGCTTGCAGTTTAAAGTACGCGATTTGAGCGAGCATGAGCATGGACGCAAGGAGCTTCGCTTGGCTGAGCACGAAATGCCGGGCTTGATGTCGCTTCGCAAAGAGTACGGCGAGAGCAAGCCGCTCAAGGGGCTCAAGATTATGGGCTCGTTGCACATGACTGTGCAAACCGCGGTGCTCATCGAAACACTCACTGCACTTGGCGCCAATGTGCGTTGGTGTTCGTGCAATATCTTCTCGACGCAAGACTTCGCAGCAGCCGCTGTGGTTGTAGGTCGCACCGAAGATGGTGGTACTCCTGAGAATCCAAAGGGCGTGCCTGTCTTTGCTTGGAAGGGCGAGACGCTTGAGGAATACTGGTGGTGTACCAAGCAAGCATTGACTTACCCTGATGGATCTGGCCCAGAGCAGATTGTGGATGACGGCGGCGATGCCTCGTTGTTTATGATCAATGGTAAGGATTATGAAGATGCAGGTTCAGTTCCAGAATGGAATGCGGACAGCGACGCAGAAGAATGGAAGCATGTTTTGGCGACGATTCGTGCAACGATTGATGGGAATCCTGGTTGGTTCCAGAAGAACACGCCTTTGCTTCGTGGTATCTCCGAAGAGACCACCACCGGTGTGCATCGTTTGTATCAGTTAGCTGCGAAGGGCAAGCTCCCGTTCCCTGCGATCAATGTGAATGACTCGGTGACCAAATCAAAGTTTGACAATGTCTACGGCTGTCGTCACTCGTTGATCGACGGTTTGAATCGAGCATCGGATGTGATGATCTCGGGCAAGATTGCGGTAGTCTGTGGCTACGGCGATGTTGGTAAGGGATGTTGCCAGTCACTCAAGGGTCAAGGATGTCGTGTGCTCGTGACCGAGATTGATCCGATCTGTGCGTTGCAGGCAGCGATGGAAGGCTATGAGGTCTTGACACTCGAAGATGCCGTTAGCTATGCGGATATCTTTATTACCACGACTGGCAATAAGGACATCATCACGCTTGATCACATGAAGCAGATGAAGAACAAGGCGATCATTGGCAACATTGGTCACTTTGACAATGAAATCCAGATGGAGCCATTGATGAAGGATTCTGATGTTGAGCGGATCAACATCAAGCCTCAGTTCGATGAGTTCGTGTTTAAGTCAAAGGGCACGAGTATTCTTGTGCTCGCTGAGGGGCGATTGCTCAACCTCGGATGTGCAACGGGGCACCCTAGCTTTGTGATGAGTGCTTCATTCACCAATCAGGTGCTCGCTCAGATTGAGCTTGCTGAGCATCTTGAGAAGTATGACAACTCGGTGCATGTGCTTCCGAAGCATCTCGATGAGCAGGTTGCGCGTTTGCATCTTGATCAGCTTGGTGTGAAGCTTACCAAGTTGACCGAGGATCAGTCGAAGTATCTTGATATCCCGGTTGATGGGCCTTACAAGCCTCACCACTACCGGTACTAAGGCTTTGTTGAAGTGACGAACTACAGGGCGGCGTATCGGAAGGTTCGCCGTCCTTTTTGATAACTCAAGAACTCACAATTTGGAAATGGCTGGGCACGACTGAGGGCGAGGCGGCGATCGATACGATGCCGTTGTCGCCTACGACTGCGCAGATTGTTGGGATGCGTAGGACGATGTCTGCCGAGCAGGTGCGGGCAACGAGTGATGCAACGCGGGCACGGGTGAAGGGCGCCAAGAAGCTTGATGCTGATTTCGCGATACGGATGATCTCGGATCTTCCTGGCGTGGAGATGGCCAGTTCTGCTATTTCAAGTATGCATAAGGCAAAGCGGTTTGCAGCGGTGCTTGGACAAGGTGCGACGGTCGCCGATTTGTGCTGTGGGATCGGTGGAGATTCTTGGGGGCTTGGGCAGGTTGGATTGAACCCGATCGGGGTCGATAGCAATCCGAATCGGGCGTGGATGTATGGGCACAACACCGGGTTTGATGTGGTGTGTGGCGATGCGTTTGATGACTGCCCGGCGGCCGATGCGTTTCATCTTGATCCTGCTCGGCGGACTGATCAGGGAACACGAACGCTGAGTGTCGATGATTTCATGCCTGGGCCGAAGGTTTGGGAGAAGCTGATCGAACGGTTTGATGGCGGGGCGATTAAGCTCAATCCGGGTGTCAATGCCTATGACTTGCCCACGGGCGAGGTGGAGATTTTGTCGGAGGTTGGGGGACTCACGCAGGCGATGCTTTGGGTCGGGAACTTGGCCGGCGAATGTGAACGGCGGGCGACGAAGCTGGGCATTGATGGTTCGGTGAGTTCGATCGCCGGCGAGGCCTACCGACCTCATGAATCAAATGAGATCGGGGCGTATTTAGGGACGCTTGATCCGTGTTTGGAGCGGGCGGATTTGGTCGGAGAGTTTTTAGAACTGACCCATACCAAGCTTGTGCACCCGGGGACGGGGATGGTGACGGCGGATGAGCCCGTTGAGCATCCGATGGTTCGGTGGCACAAGGTACATGAAGTGCTTAAATGGAATCGCAAGAGGGTGAAGGCTGTATTGCGAGTTCTTGATGGTGGTGTGGTTGAGGTGCGAACACGCGGCGGGGTGATCAACCCGGATGTCGAGCAGAAGGCGTTGCGATGCAAGGGGAGCAATAATCAGATGACGGTTCTGATCTACCGGATCGATCAGAAGCTGACCGCCGTCATCGCGGAGCGGGTGCAAAGAAAAACCCTGCACAAGACGAGACCTGCGCAGGGTGAAAAAGGGGGGGGCTGAGATGGGTTTAGCACCCGCCGGAGTAAATTCTCAGGAACTCGCTGACATCGAAGAAGTTGAACTGGCCGTCGCCGTTGGTGTCTGCGGGGACGAGTTCATTGGAAAAGAGATCGATGAATCGGCTGACATCAAGGAAGTTGAGGCTGCCTGACGCGTCGTAGTCGGCGGGACAAGAGACTTGACCGTTCTGCGGTGTCATTGCCTGAATATCGATTCCGGTGTCGAATGTTCGCTCGATGATTCCGCTGCGTGTATTCATCTCATGGATGACGCCGTCGGAACCAGCGATGTAGAGCATGTCGCCGGATTTGACCATAGCGGTCGCGTCAGAATCAACAGCACGGACTGCGTAATACTGCGATCCACCTTCGAACTTATCGAAAACATAGACGGTGCCGGCGGTCGATCCTCCGAATGCGATGCCGCCGATATAGAGGAAGTCGGAACCGAATGCCATGGAGTTAATTTGGGACCCGCAGGCGGCAAAGGGCAAGAAGTTGTTGTGCCCGATGTGAGCCCGTACAGCCAGGGTAGAAAAGCCGCCAACGAACAAGCCGCCGGCATCGAAACCGATCGCGGTGATATCGGTTGGAGTGACGGTCATGGAGTTGAGCACTTCATGGGACTGGGCATCGATGTAGAGAATTTCGCCATCGCTGTCTGCAACGACGAGTTGATTACCGAGCCATGTCATTGCGTTGGCATCGCTATCGACTGCAAAGAAGTTGGTGATCTGATTTGTTGTGAGGTCGAAGGCATAGACCACGCCTTGGCTGCCGGCAAGGTAGAGGGCGTTATCATGGACGACCATGGAACTCACAGGGCCGCCGCACAGGCCTTGGGAACTGATTTCACCGGTGACGGTGTCGAGTTGTTGGATGATGCCTTGGGAGCCTGCGAAGATGATTATTTCTGCATGGGCGATGCTCGTGAGCATTGCGGCTGCGCCAACAGCGGCGAGGATGCTTTGGTGATTGGGATTCATGTTTTTACTCCTGAAATATTGACCACTATGTGTTCAGTCAGAGAATCTGACGGGCGAAGCCTTGAACTTGGTGATAGTGATATATTCCCCGATAACTGGGCAACTCCCTCCCCACTCTTTGGTGGGTTCATCGATAAAAGTGATTTAGAACTTTGGGCGTGCTCTGCCGATGAATCGGGCGAGGAGTTCGCCTCTGGACGAAACCTTGAAATGGCGGTAGATTGCAAGTACATGGTCATGGATCGTGGCTTTTCCAACGCCGAGCTGGTAGGCGATTTGTTTTTCGGAGTCGCCGTTGATGAGCAGGTTGAGTACTTCGAGCCTGCGTTTGGTCATCGAACACAGAGCGGGTTCGTCTGCGGCTGCGAGGTATGTCCCAATCTCGTTGTTGATAGTCATATGCACAAGGGCGATGATTGCTTGCTCACGGTCGGTAAAATCACGAGAACCGACGCCTTTATGGAGCCAGAGTGTGGTGCATCTGCCGGGGATATTTGTGGGACAAATGGAGATGACATAATCATCGATGCCGCACTCTCGATGGATGTCGTTGTAAGTTTTGGAACGGTGCCAGGTTTCTTTTCCCCAAATCTGGTTTCGGGACAAGACCATTGTTTGACCGGAGAATTTGGAGAGATATGGATACTCAGGCGTTCGTTCTACGGGGATAGTTTGGGCGTATTCGAGCCAGCGGTTCTCGGCTTCGTCAGATATCCATCCTGTGCGATGTCTGCCGATGAGCTTGGATTCTTGATCGCTGGTGTTTCCGAAATGATCGATTTCGGAGTTGATGACTACTTGTGCGTCAACGAATGCTTTGAGATCATTGAGGAGAAGATTTCGCCATTGGTCGAGATCTGCGCCAAGATCACGACAACGCCCGGCGATTTGGTGACATGCGTGGACATCTTGGGTGGACAGATCTGCAAACAACTCAATGCTCCTTTGGTTGAGACGAGTGTACCAGAAAATGTCCATGGGCCGAAGTATAAACTGAGTTCATCTCGCAACACGGCACACAACAGCCTATTGGAAAGCTGTTTATCTGTTGAGCTTTGGGGGCGGGGAGTTGATTCGGTCGCCTGTGAACTTGGCGTTGGTGGCTTGGTCGTTGAGTGCGGGGATCGAGCCGTCGGGGTTGACGATGTAGCCGAGGTCTTGGAGGGTGGTTGTTTCGACATGCCCGTCGCAGAAGGCGGCGTTTGTTTTTTCACG
>JAESSR010000340.1 GCA_016764015.1 Phycisphaerales bacterium | reverse complement strand
GCCCGAGAGTTTGGTGGAGCGTTCAAGAAGTCGGCTATGGAGGCAGAACACATCGCCGGGGAATGCCTCGCGCCCTGGAGGACGGCGGAGCAAAAGCGAGAGCTGGCGATACGCCACAGCCTGCTTGGAAAGGTCATCGTACACCACGAGCACATGCTTTGGATACTTGGAGCCGTTGGCGAGGGTCTTGCCCTCTTCCTTGCCCGACCACATGAAGTGCTCGCCCATGGTGGTGCCCGAGTAGGGAGCGATGTACTGCAGTGGTGCCGGGTCGGATGCACCCGCGTTGACGACAATGGTGTAATCCATCGCGCCCGCTTCGCGGAGCGTATCGACCACGCCTGCCACTGTTGATTCTTTTTGACCAACCGCAACATAGATACACACAACAGCGTCATCATTGCCCCAGTATTGCTTCTGGTTGATGATCGCATCGAGTGCCACCGCGGTCTTGCCGGTCTTGCGATCGCCAATGATCAGCTCGCGCTGCCCGCGGCCAACAGGGATCATCGCGTCGATCGCTTTGATACCGGTCTGGAGTGGTTCGTGAACTGGCTGACGAGCAGCGATACCCGGCGCGATGATATCGACGAGCGATGTTTCGGTTGTTCCTAACGCTGGGCCGCCATCGATGGGGTTGCCCAACGGGTCGACCACGCGTCCGAGCAATGCTTCGCCGACGGGCACTTCGAGAAGTTTGCCGGTGGCTTTGACGGTGTCACCCTCTTTGATCTTGAGGAAGTTGCCGTAGATGATCGCGCCGACGGTGTCTTCTTCGAGGTTCATCACCTGGCCCATGACGGCACCCTCTGAGGATTCGAACTCGATAAGTTCACCAGCCATGGCTTTGGAGAGACCATAGATACGAGCGATACCGTCGCCGACTTCGACAACGCGCCCTACTTCTGATATCTCCAGCTCGGAGGAAAAGTTTGCAACTTCTTGCTTGATTACTGAAACGATTTCATCGGTCTTGATCTTCACGGGAAGCTCTCCTGCGTTGTCCAATCGGGCACTCTACCTAAGTGTGCTCTTTGGGCGTGCGATGCGTGAAAAAGTGGATTTGAACAGCCCAAAGTCCGGACAAATGCCCGAGCATATGGGGAGGGAAGGGTAGGGCACCAAGACCCGAAAGTCAGAGTTGGAAGTCTTGCATTTATCAAAGGTTGAAATTATTTATCCAGAGTAAATCGCCAGCAGCCTGAGGCCTATTCACCCGTATTCACACCGGGCTCTGGCTGATCTTGAGCCGACGGGGTATCCGATCGAATTGACAAGTTTACGGTCTGCTCTGGGCTCACGACCCGGCATCCTGGGGGTAAACCAA
This sequence comes from Phycisphaerales bacterium, assembly GCA_016764015.1. The sequence goes on along the minus strand of JAESSR010000340.1, from coordinate 2,961 downwards.
GGATTTGGACCGGCTTTGAGCTAACTTGGCGTTCAAGGTCTTCGAAGGTCAGCTGTACAAATGCCCGGGGGATTGCTTCGCCTGCGATGAGCTGCTCGATCGCATTGGCTGGCCCTTCGATAATGACATTGACTATATCTCTGTTTGCATCGTCAATTTCAACCTTCCAATCGCCAACCTCCGCTGGCGCGATCAGCACCTGGATGGGGAGTCGATCAATGGTGTGTGTCTCGATCAATGTCCGAAGCGTGACAAACACATCAACCTGTCCCGGCTCGATCTGGGTTGCCCAGCCGCCCAAATCAACCCCCGCCAAATCCACAACCACATCGGGAATCGTCTCTCGGCGGCCTTGAGCGAGCCTCGCGAGCTTGAGCGGATCAACCCGGACAACCACTTCATTGGCTTGCACCTTGGCAAGGACACTTGAAGGCCCGACCACTCGAACTGTTGTAGGGTCTGTGCGGGGTGCACTATCGAGTTCGACACCCTCAGGCATATCGACACGCACATCGAGCTCGCGGGTGACGAGTTCATCGACTTCGACTGCGATCGAATCAGGTGATACTTCTGTAATGATTACCCCGTGAAGAGATTTGGGAGATGCTTCACGAAGTATGGTGAGCAGATCAAGCGTATGAATACCAGGCTGGGCGGGGATCTCTTGCCCCACACGAAGTTCTATTCGGCTCTGCATCAATCGCACAAAGCGATCGAGCCCTGCTGTTGAGCCTTTAATTTCAACCGACACTGTTCGGGTACCTGTTTCACCAGCAGATCCACGGGAAACATGACGAACAACAAACTGTGCCCCGCCATCGGTATCTACTGTCAGCAGCACGACCTGAGGCTCAACCGTCCGGGTACGAACCATCTTCGATTCTGCCAACAACCACACCATCACCGTGATGAGCGTGACGATCAAGAATGTTCGGATATGCCCAGACAGGGTGCGTGTCTCGTTCATGCCTCGCCCCCTGCGTTCTTTGTTGGCTCAGGCGCGACATCGCCAGCCATCAATGATTCGTCAGGAGCAACCTCTGTTTCATTGGCTGCTGCTTGGTCATCAGCGAATCCACTCTTGGCATCCGAATCGGTCGATTCGGAATGCTTGACCTGGGCTTCGTCTTCTGGCGGTGCGCGGTGTCCGAGTTCTTCTTTGATGACCTCTTCGAGCATGTTGGGATCTATCGGCGATGACAACACGCCACGCTGGGCGATGCGGATGAGCCCGGTTTCTTCGGAAACCACAACCACCAATGCGTCCGAATCCCGTGAGACCCCGATCGCTGCGCGATGGCGCGATCCGAACGATGCGTCGGTGATCTCGGTCGGGCCGACCATCGGGAGCTGGACACCCGCAGAATGAACTTTGTCGCCTCGGATAACCACGGCGAGATCGTGAAGAGCAGAGCCTGGATGAAAAATAGTCTGGATAAGCGCGGCTGTAAGGGTGGCATTGAGGACTGTCCCACCTTCAATGAGGGCTTTGAGCCCAACGCGTCGTTCGATGACGATAATCGCGCCGAATCTGGCTTTGGAGAGGAACGCACAGGCTGGGGCGATCTCGCCCGCGACACGGGCGGCTCCTTCATAATCCCCTCGGAAGAACCCGGTCTCGCCGAGCCGAATCAACGCTCGGCGGAGTTCCGGCTGAAAAATCACCACCAGTGCGATAGCGATCACCGCGAGCATCCGGTCATAGAGGTAGGCGATGCGTTCGAAGACATCATCGCCCAAGAAACGGACGAACAGGGTGCCGACGATCAGGATGAAGAGGAGTCCCTTCAGGGCACGAGCAGCACGGGTGCCTTGGACAAACCGGAAAACTGCGAAAACGACGAACCAGATCAATATGATCTCGACAGCGACCTCCCACCATGAGTAGGAGCCGAGCCTATTGAGTAAGTCATTGAATCGTTCTGAAGATCCCAAATCGCTATCCTTATCATCGCTTGTGTGCGCGTCACCGTGATTCTAACCGTTTATCGCACGCCGTGTTGTCAAACTGTTGCCCAAAGCCGATCAATATGCCTTATACCATCACCAAAGTCGAGACCACCCCGAACCCCAACGCCCGGAAGTTGATCGTCGAACCCTCGCCGGGTGCGATCCGGTCTTATTTTAAGTCGGCCGACGCAGCGAACGACCCGCTCGGGTCGGCACTCTTCGGGATCGACGGGATCACCAATGTGTTGATCCATACCAAGTTCATCTCGGTGTGTGTCGAGCCCGGGACGAGCTGGAAATCGATCACCAAAGCCATCGAAGTTGTCCTTGCCGAGACCACATGAACCAATTCACATGAACGACGCAAAGCTCACACGCCAACTCGAAACATGGTTCAAATCCAACGCCCGCGATCTCCCCTGGCGGCTGGCTGTCCGCGATCCCTACCACGCGCTGGTGTCCGAGTGCATGCTTCAACAAACCCAGGTCTCGCGGGTGCTCGAAAAGTATCAGCCTTTCATCGACCGGTTCCCCACCGTTCAATCACTCGCGAGTGCACCCGAGGACGATGTCCTCGCGATGTGGGCTGGGCTTGGGTATTACCGAAGGGCACGGATGCTCCATGCGTGCGCCCAAGCGATTGTCGAGCACCATATAGGTACCGTGCCCGAATGTGTGGATGAACTCCAAGCCCTTCCGGGCATCGGGCGATACACCGCTGGGGCGATTGCTTCGATGGTGTTCCATCAACGCGCCCCGATTGTCGATGGCAATGTGACGCGGGTGCTTCTTCGCTTGCACAACAAGCCGGTGCCTCAGACGGAGAAGGATACTGTCAAGTGGGCATGGCAACGAGCCGCCGAACTTGTTGAAGCATCGTCTGATCCAGCGACCTTCAACGAGGCGATGATGGAACTGGGCGCGACGATCTGCACGCCTAAGAACATCCGGTGCGATCAATGCCCGGTGCGATCGCACTGCCAAGCGTTTGAATCGGGCACCACCGAATCG
>JAESSR010000339.1 GCA_016764015.1 Phycisphaerales bacterium | reverse complement strand
CGGTCCTCAAAGCGGGTGGGAATCCGTTCTGGTCGATGCGGAACAGCACCTTCGCCGACATCCTCTTTGAGCACGGCACCGATGAGCAACTCAAGTTTCTCAACCCCGTCGAGATGTATCTCACCGAGACCGTCGATGTGAGCATCGGGCTCTGGGCCGATACGAATACAAAATCACTCTCGCGTGTCGATGCCAAGAAGATCGCGATGAACCGCGTCGCCAATGGGCCCAGAATGGACACCTTCCTCAAACGCGCAGCCGAAGGCGATCTCCGCTGGTGCGGCACGCTCTACCCAACACTCGCCGCCGCCCAAGACGCCGAAATGTCACTCACGCAATACGAAAAATTCGTGTTCGAAGCCGGGCTCTTGCATCTGCCTGATCCCGTCGCCGCATGGGAACAAATCCACGCTCGCCAACAACTCGTGTGCGATTTCCTCCAAACCAAAGATGAACTCCACTTCAAAGCACCCGCCCGCGATGGACACGATGGCACCGACCTCCGTGTCAATGTCGATAAGGATAAATCCATCTGGATCAACTGCTCCGGCGGCGAAAACTTCCCCGATGGCGAAGTCTTCTGTGGCCCACAAAGCGCCAACGGTCATGTCAACTACACCTTCCCCGGCGTCTACAACGGCAGAGAGGTCGAGGGCATTCGCCTCGTTTTCAAGGACAACCGCGTCGTCGATGCCAGTGCCAAGAAGAACGAAGAGTTCCTCTTCGCAATGCTCGACCAAGACGAGGGCGCCCGCAATATGGGCGAGATCGCCATCGGCACAAACTATTCGATCAAAGAGTTCTCCAAGAACACCCTTTTCGACGAAAAGATCGGCGGCACCTTCCACGCCGCCTGCGGCGCGGGGTATCCAGAGTCCGGCTCAGACAACGAATCGGCGTTGCACTGGGACATGGTCTGCGATCTCCGCGACGGCGGCGAGATCAGCGCCGACGGCGAGGTCTTCCACAAGGATGGCAAGTTCCTCAACGATGCGTGGCCAGGGAATGAGTGAACCATATGGTCACTCAGTTCGTATGTTCTTTTAGAGTTTACTTGTATTGAAAAGAGGGGCTAATGTCAAAGCGAGCAAAGATCGGATTTGGTGGTTTGGTGTTCCTATTCATCGCGTCACTCATCTTCAATGGGTTCTTTTCTCTTGTGTATTTGGTTGATCATCAGATCGGCCCAAATGCTCGTGAAGCACGCGCAATGCGTGTTGTTGAGCAACTCGATGAAGCATCTCAGTCAGGACTACTCGCCCAGTTTGATGTCAGCGATGCCCAAATCGTGGGTAAGCCACGATTGATGACAAGCCATACGATTGGTGGGGTGAGGCATGAGATGGTTATTGTGGGATCAGACGATTGGTATGTAGAGCTGTATTTCATCAATCCCGGTCTAGGGCAGATGTTTGTGGGTGACGTGTATGCTGCACATCATGTTCGTGTGGATTGCTGTGCCGAAGGTGAGGATCGGTGGTGGGTCGCAGATCCAGATTTACTCTCAACCTACATCATGAATGAATAACAAAGCGGGTGCCCTGCTTTATCCCGAAGGGTAAAGCAGGAACGGAGACTATCCTCGAATCAAAGACCTGCTTTGCCCTCCCGTTGGTCGGGTCAGAAGCAGGGCACCCAGCTAGCAGGCCGCTAAGCAACTCATTTGGTGCCTCTCAAGCTGTTCATTTTCTGGTATATTCGGTCTGAAAACCTATGAATGAGACACCGATTACGGTGTTTTATGAGAGGATGAAACCGGTCGCATCGAGTTGCTTAGCGGCCTGCTAGGGGATTGAGATTGGTGTTCATTGCATTTAACGAGCCGCGACCGTGAGGGAGTGGTATTCAGTTGCGTACATAACAGGAAGACCGCTCCCTCACGGTCGCGGCTCGTTGGGAGATTTTTTATAGTTTCCGTCCGTCGCGCATCGCTCGGCGGGCATCGAGGGAATCGAGATGGTGGCCGCACTCTGGGCAGGTGGTTGGCTTGGGCAGGCTCGCGACATCGTATTGGCAGAAGTAGCAATGCCCGTCGAGGGTGATGGCTCGTTGGTAGTCTTCGAGAATCGCGTCCCAGATGCCTGCGATTGATTCATTAGCGATTCGGCGTTGGATCAGGGTAGGGGATTCGAGCACGATTCGGAACCGATCGGTGTGTTTCGTATGAGATTCAACTGCTTTGGCGCGGACGCCTCGGATTGAGAGCCCGTAGAGAATCTGGGCGACATCGGATGTCGCGTTGGCGGTGGTGATGACCGATGATTGATCGATTGATGGTTCGCTCACGAGTGAGGATAGGGGGAGGGGAGAGGTCTATCCTCCCGTATGGCTGATGAACTGAACCATATTCCGGTGCTTCCCAATGAGGTTGTTGAACTGCTCGATCCGCAACCCGGCGAGGTCTTTGTGGATTGCACCGCGGGGCTTGGTGGGCACGCGATGTTGGTTGCTCAGATACTCGGGGCGACAGGGACAATCGTGCTCAATGATCTCGATCAGGGGAATCTTGATCGGGCCAAGATCAATGTAGCCAAGGTGTTATGCCCTGATGATCCAGATTCGGCCAAGGTGCATGCGATTTGTGGGAACTTTGCGGATCTGCCTGCGAAACTCAAATCGATGGAGCTAAAAGCGGACATGGTCTTGGCCGATCTTGGGTTTGCCAGCACGCAGGTGGACGACCCTGAGCGTGGATTAAGTTTCAGATTTTCTGGGCCTTTGGATATGCGGATGGATCAATCGACCCCGATCACGGCGGCGGAACTGGTCAATACGCTCCCAGAAGCGGATTTGGCGGACATCATCTGGCGATATGGCGAAGAAAAATCAGCGCGGCGCATCGCATCAAAACTTGTTGAAGCCAGAGAGGTTGAGCCGATTACAACGACTGATCGGCTTGCTGAACTTGTGCGTTCGGTGAGCCGCGGACCTCGCGGTTCGATCAATCCGGCAACGAAAACCTTTCAGGCGTTGCGGATCGCGGTCAATGATGAGCTCGGCAGCCTTGATGCGCTGCTCCGGGTCATGGGCATCGCGCTTCGTAAGCAGGGAAAGGGTGAACCGAGCTGGATTGGTGACAACGCGAGAATCGCGATCATCGCGTTTCATTCGCTCGAAGATCGCCCTGTCAAACGGGCGTTTGCCGAGTGGGGGAAGTCGGGTTGGATCAAGCCGATCACCAGAGGCGTAGTCACAGCAAGTGCTGCTGAGATCGCGTCGAACCCGCGTGCTCGCTCGGCGAAACTGCGGGTGTGCAAGGCGATTCGTGGAGATGCGAACTGCTAGATTCAGATGATGTGTGTATTACCCAAGGTCAAGGATCGATTCTTGGGCGTCTGAAAAGTATTCTAAAGATAGTGATTTTATATCCTCTCACCGCAAGGAAGCGATCGTGACCAGAGAAAGCAAACTCGCGCTTATAATTGGATTCGTTCTCGTGCTCGTCGTTGGCGTTTTGGTCAGCGATCATTTTTCGCAGGCCAACTCGATGGAGCTCGATACCCAAGAAGCATCCAGGCAGAAAGCCAACGGGCCGATCACCGAGCTTGGTGTTCGAGAACAGCGTGAACTCAATCGTGCGATTGAGACCGCGAGCCCGAAACGCCAGATTGCTTCATCTCAGCCTGGGCAAGATGCGCCGGTCGAGATTTTTAATGGCCGAAGAGCTACAAGCTCTTCCCAAGACCGCGATCAGGGCTCGATTCTTGATCGGGCGTTCAATCATGTTCAAGAGACCGAGTTTCCCAAAGCTGCTCAGGTGACGCCCAAGCAAGCACGCTCGTTCGCTCGTTCATTGCCGGAGGTGAGCTACGCGAAATACAAGGTTGTCGAGGGCGATTCATTGATTCAAATCGCCCGGCGGCTGTTGGGTGACGGCGATCGTTGGAGTGAAATCCATCAGCTCAATGCCGATGTGCTTGGACCAGATGCAATCTTGAAAATCGGTGTGTATCTGAAGGTGCCCAGCGATGCCAAAAAGACTACGACTCGTTCGAACACGCAACCAACGGCAACCTCTGTTAAAGGCTACATGGTTGTCCCTGGTGACACACTCGGACAGATTTCGATGAAGCTGCTCGGAACATCTCGGCGTGCGGATGAAATCGCGGAGCTCAATGGGCTCGATAGTGCCAATGACATCCGTATTGGCATGAAACTCAAGATTCCCAGTAAGTAAGTTGATTGGTAAGTAGTTGGAGTGCAGCGGTGTTTATCAAGCTGGTGGTGATGATTCTGGTGTGTGGGAGTAGCGGCATTGGGTTGCTCTCGGTGCGTCAATCGCGCCTGCAGGCTGCTCACGAGATGGCCCAGGCGCGTCATCGTTGCCTTCGGCTTGATGAACAAACAGGTGAAATCCGCATGCATATCGCACAGGCGTGCACCCCGGATCGCGTGGTTGAACTGCTCGGGTCGCAAGATAACTTCGATCCAGCGGTCCATCATCCAACCAAGCTCGGGATTGGGCAAGACGCGGTTGAGTTCCAACTCGATAAAGAATCCACACAGACGAATAGAGCAGCTCAGGCAGATCAAAGCTCGCTGACTCAACGAAGTATCAATGAGTGGAGTGATGAGTTCGATGAAGAGCAAGGATGGATTCTCGAAGATGGCTCACGCGTGATTTTCATCGGCGAATGAGCCTATTCTCTCAACCTCTTTTCTCAGTCACTGATTTTTGTTCTTCGCACATTCCCTTCGTGAAAGATCAGCCATGCTCAATGAACGCGACGCCCTGATGAACCCGACGCCGACTGCTTCCCCGAGTGATTCGAGAAGCAATCTGATTTCGTGGGTGCTCAGGATTGGTACCTTGCTGGGCTTAGCGCTTGTGGTTGGGCGTGTGGTTCAGCTTCAGCTTGCTCCGAGTGATCAACTCGAAGGATTTATCGCGGCCCGCAAGACCTCGCAAAGGCTCGAATCTGTCCGGGGGGATCTGCTCGATCGGCGTGGACGGGTATTGGCAACAACTCGTATTGGGTACCGGGTGATTATTGATCCTGTTGCGCTGCACAATGTGATGAAAAAGGACCCTGCTGCGATTGATCGGGTGATCGTCACGCTCGGCGGGGTGATTGATATGCCTATTGATCAGATTGCCAATCGGTTGATCTCCAAGATGGTCCAGAATGATCAGGTTCGCGTTGCGGGTGCGAATCCGCAGAGCAACTCGTCATCGTCTGCTTCGACCGGGCTTGCGTCCTTGGCGAGCATCGATCAGAGCGTGGCGAAAAAGCCGCTGCGGCTCTCTCGGTATCTGCCGATGGGCTCGGTGCTTGATCAGAGCCAGACCCAAGTCATCCGGGATATTCAGCGAGCAGATAAGCAATCAAAGGAACCGAGCAGGCTCCCCGGGGTTTCGCTTGAGCACACCCCGGTGCGCGAACAAACCGGCGAAGCATTGGTCGGATCAATCGTGGGTAAGTTTGGGTATACGCCGACTGGCACGGAGCGGACGGGTGTGCTGGGGGCAGAGAAACTTTTTAATGATCGGCTCATCGGCGAAGATGGATCCAAGACCTATGTGCGTGATGCCAAAGGGCAGGCGTTGTGGATTCAACGCGGGGCATGGATTGAGAGCAAGAAAGGGCAAGATGTTCGTCTGAGCATCGACCTTGAAATCCAACGGATGGTGTACGAACAACTCGTCATGGGTGTCGAGCAGGCCGATGCAGCGGGCGGGCGGGCGATCGTGCTCAATCCACACACAGGTGAGATTCTGGCGATGACCGATGTGCTCCGAGAGATTCCCGATCTGCAAACGGTGCAATGGTGGGATCCCAACTCTGATGAGCCTCGCCCGACGATGCCTGATGTGGACGATCAGCCTCGCTACAAGGTGCTCCGTGACGATCCCAATCGGGCTATCGAACCCGCACTGGCGTACAACCGGTGCCTGCAGGATGTGTACGAACCCGGATCGACATTTAAGCCATTCGCCTGGACACTCGCCAAGACCAATGGGTGGCTCCCCGATGATGAGCTCTTGGATATCAAACAGAAATCTATCCGCAATGAATACGGGCGCGTGATTACCGATGTGTACACCTATTCCGATCTCGATCATTGGGATGATGTCCTTAAGTATTCGTCCAATATTGGGATGTCGATCGCCACTTCTCGATTGAGCCACGATGATCTTCGGATGATGGTCAAGGCGCTCGGGTTTGGAGATCAAACCGGCATCGGGCTCGGAGGTGAAGCCGACGGGATTGTTCGATCGAAGAAGCAGTGGACAAAGTGGACCCAGACCTCGGTTGGGATGGGGTATGCGGTGGCAGTCACGCCGATCCAGATGGTACGGGCGTTTTCAGTGTTTGCACGCCAAGGTGAGATGGCGGGGACGCTCCCAGAGGTTCGATTGACGGCATCGGGCGATCGAACCAAGCCTGGCATGACCGGCGATGAGATTATCG
>JAESSR010000338.1 GCA_016764015.1 Phycisphaerales bacterium | reverse complement strand
TCTGCCCGTCCATCGGGCGCCCTGGTTTATTCTTCCAAGGAAGGTGCCAATCTCAGCGAGGAACAATTTGCGCGACTAAAAGCTGCGACCTGGACATGGTCGTGGCCAACTCCAACAGCAACGATACGAGCGTGCTGCTCAACCAATGCGACCAGTCCTCATGCCCTGCTGACCTGACGGGCGACGGCACCCTCAACTTCTTAGATGTGTCGGCCTTCATCACCGCCCTATCCAATCACGACCCCATCGCAGACTTCACCAACGACAACCGTTGGAACTTCTTCGATGTCGCAGCATTCCTCGCAGCATTTGCCGCTGGGTGCCCCTGAGTACCATTTGCGAAGCATTTGATGAGCATTTGAATGGGAACAACCTGCAAAGGTCCGCATAGCTGCTGATTGCATATGAGCAGATATTTGACCGATTGCAACATTTCCGCTTGTAGCTGGCTCAAAAGATGATAATATCCTTAATACAGGAGATTTGTACTATGCGCACAGGAACTGGATTGATCTGTCTCATATCGGGGACAGTCGTAGGAATATCTGCATTCACAACTTTGGCCGGCGTCGCCCCTACTGCTGAGCCGAAAGATGCCATCCGTCGATCGGTGGTCAAGCGTGCCCATACTGAGCGGCCCGATCGGCAATTTATAGAAAATACGAGGGCTCGTGGCGGGAGTGGATCGGCGGTTTTCCCCCTTGAGTTCCGCACGATTGACGGCTCAACAAACAACCTGAGCAACCCGCTATGGGGCGCTGCTTCGACCGACATGATGCGGATGATGGGTGCTGATTATCCGCTGGCATCGGGTGAAATCCCGGCGCGGATGGACGGGCCGAGCGCCCGCGTCGTGAGCAACGCGGTCAATGCGTCGCCGGGTGATCTGCCCAATGCCGTCAACGCGTCGGACTTCCTCTGGCAATGGGGGCAGTTCCTCGACCATGACATCGACGAGACCCCGATCGGGAGCCCATCGGTGCCCTTCGATATCGAGGTGCCCGCTGGTGATTCGTGGTTTGATCCAGAGAACACAGGGACTGTCGTCATCGGGATGAACCGATCTGCGTTCCATATGGATGCTCAAGGTGAGCGCCAGCACATCAACGAGATCACCTCGTTCATTGATGCATCGAATGTCTACGGGTCCGATGATCCGCGGGCGGCGGCTCTGCGGACGAACGACGGGACGGGTCGGTTGGCAACGAGCGCCGGCGATCTGCTGCCGTTCAATACAGATGGGTTTGCGAACGCTCCAACCGGGATGGATCCGAGTTTCTTCTTTGCCGGCGATATCCGCGCCAACGAGCAGGTCGCACTGACAGCGATGCACACGCTCTTCATGCGTGAGCACAACTACTGGGCCGACCGGTTCGCGATTGAGTTCCCAAAGGCTGACGGCGATGAGCTCTACGAGCGGGCGCGGGCGATGGTGGTTGCTGAGATGCAGGCGATTACCTTCAACGAGTTCCTGCCCTTGCTCCTCGGCGATGGCGCGATGGGCGCGTACGCAGGGTACAACGACACGATGGCGCCCATGATCTCCAATGTGTTCGCAACCGCGGCGTACCGCGTGGGGCACACAATGCTGTCACCAACACTGCGCCGCTTGAAGGCGACGGATCAGGTTGTGGACGCGGGCGATCTGCCCTTGCAGATGGGGTTCTTTGTCCCCGATGTGATCAGCACGAACGGGATCGATTCGATCCTGCGTGGACTCGCGAGCCAGCGGGCACAGACGATCGATACCTATATCGTCGATGATGTCCGAAACTTCTTGTTCGGCGCACCCGGCTCTGGCGGATTCGATCTCGCATCGCTCAATATCCAGCGCGGGCGCGATCACGGCTTGCCCGATTACAACGCGACACGCTCGGCCTTTGGATTTGCGCCTGTCGATGGGTTCCATCAGATCAGTGATGACTCGGCAATCAACGAAGCACTCTTTGAGGTGTACAGCTCAGTCGACGAGATTGACCCATGGGTCGGGCTCCTCGCTGAGCCCGCGACCGAAGGCTCAATGGTCGGCGAAACACTACAGGCGATCTTCGTCGATCAGTTCGCAAGGCTCCGCACCGGCGATCGGTTCTGGTATGAGTCATACCTGCCGGCTGAGATGGTCGAGATGGTGAACCAGCAGACGCTCGCGACGATTATCCGCCGGAATACTGAGATCGGCGACGAGCTCAGCGACGATGTCTTCCACGCGACGGCCCCGTGCCCGGCGGACATCAACAACGACGGCGTGCTCAACTTCTTCGATGTCTCGGACTTCCTCATGCTTTACTCAAGCAACGATGCTCGGGTGAACTTTGTCGGCGAGGAAGGCGAGCTCAACTTCTTCGATGTCTCGGAGTTTATTAATCTCTTCAACAGAGAATGTCCATAAGCTCGACTTAAATTGACTACAAGGAACTCAGATGCGCAACCAGAGTTGGTCAACCGTAATGTCACTTCTGCTCTTCTTTGTCATCATTGCGCCAGCTCATGCGGATGGCGTGGTATGTCAGTACAATGATTATCTTGGGTCTTTTCGGCCCCAGGCTGCTGTCAATGATGTTCAAATAACAGAAGAACTTGCCTTTGTTGCTTACTCTCAGGGCGTGATGATCGTTGACATCATCGCCCCCTCTAGCCCTCAATCGATTGGCTTCATTCTTGGTCCAGCCAATAACATCGAGCTCGCCGATTCGCTCCTGTTCATCGCTGGCGCATCGAATGGGCTCATGGTGTATGACATTTCGATCCCAGAATCACCTGAGATAGTTGGCACATTTGTCACTCAATCCCCAGCAACAGATGTCGATATCATTGGGACTACGGCATTCATATCAACAACTGATGGGCTTGAGGCTGTTGATATTAAGACTCCCAGCGAGATGGTTGCTTTAGGATATTTGGCCCTTGAAGGGTTTACGACCTTTGTCACTGCTACCGACTCAATCGTCGTTGTTTCTGGCAGAGGCGTCAGTATCATTGATGCAACCGACCCGACGAACATGTCTCTGCTATCTGTCATCAGCGCGACGGAGTCTTGCTCGAGAGTTGTACGCGATGGCAATATCCTCTACACAACCTATCAGGGATGGGGACAGGATCACGCGATGCGGATCTATGACATTTCCGATCCAACTCAACCTGAACTACTCAGCAATACGATCACCGGCAGTTCACCTCACGATATTGAACTCTCGGGAGCTAGAGCCTTTGTCGCCGATGGCATGGGCGGGCTCAAAGTGTACGATGTCAGCGATCCAAGCGAACCTATTCTATTGACATTTTACGACTCGATGCCCAATGTCCATGCTCATCACTCGATCGCTCAAAATATTACACTTATAAATGGCTTAGCTATTTTAGCCGGAAGACAAGCCGCTTCTTCAGGATCCGGCTTTGCTCAGATCATTGATTTGAGCACGCTCCATAACTCCCCAATCATCACAGTCTTAGACGCAGTTGAACATGCATTGGATATCCAAATCATTGACGGCATCCTCTATGTTGCAAGTGACGACGATGGATTCACCATCATCGATGCGAGTGACGAAAGTTCGCCTCAGATATTGAGTGTGCTCAATCTTGAGAGCCCTGTTAAAAAAATCGAAGTGGTCGGCAACACAGCCTACTTGCTCGTAGGCAGATTCGAATCCACTCTCTACATAGTCGATATCTCCGATGTTCACAACCCGACTGTCGTTGGAAAACTTGAGGATGAGCTGATCATCAACTTCACCATATTTGAATCGAACGCGTATATTGCGTCTGCCGATGATGGGTTTAAGATTGTCGATATATCAGATCAATCGAATCCAGTGGTCACAGATACAGTTGCGACAAGCGGCCGATGCCAGTTTATCGATGTTGATGAGCACACAATTATTGTTGGCAACTACGCCCCAAATGATGTAGAGTTTTTCTACTACGATGAGTTGGTTCCCCCAACAAGGCTCTCGAAAAGAACACCGCAATCAACTCCGATCAATATCAAAATAATTGACAACACCGCATATGTCTGCATCAGCGGATATAGATACCCAATGGTTTCTTATAACATCAACTCGCTGTTTAACCCGATCGAACTCGCTCCCTTTAGCGAGAAAGCATATGTTGATTTCCACATTGTCGATGGGAATGCGTATGCGCTCACGAGTGCCAACCAGACTGGATACAGCCAGTCACTCGACAAGTTCCATGGCTCTGATCCAAGAACCGCTCAGCTTGTTGGCTCTGTTGATATCGGCGGATGGACGATCGATATCCAAAGCGATAGAGCCTATATCGCTGCGAGCGGACCGATCAGTATCATTGATCTCAGCGATCAGTGCGGCCCTTGTCGAGCAGATTTTACAAATGACGGCACACTTGATTCGTTCGATATCTCTGCCTTCATCACAGCATTTTCAATCAGCGACCCCATCGCAGATTTGAACAATGATCAGCGATGGAACTTCTTTGATGTCTCGGAGTTTCTCACAGCCTTTGCTGCAGGATGCCCATAACACGCGCTATCAGTCTGATTGAACTTCGTCGGTAGCCTGTTCAATAATATTGGTCGTTGTCTCATTACCCGTGACAACGCCCGGCGACAAGACGCCGGCGGTGATTACAAATCGGAGTGCTTCTTCGACTGACATCCCGATCTTGATCACCTTGTCTTTGGGTAAGTTGATGGTGAACCCGGTGAACGGGGTCGGGGAGGTGGGGATGAAGACCGAGACCACTGTGCCACCAGCATGGTCATCGATTTCACGGAGCGAGTTGCCCGTCAGGAACCCGACCGTCCAAATCCCGGCGGATGGATACTCGACAATCACAACCTGGCTAAAGGCCATCTTGTTGTCACCAATGATCATGTCAACGACTTGTTTGACATGCGGGTAGACCTGCTTGAACCCTGGGATGCGGGTGATCAACCGTTCGAGCCGGGCGTAGACGGATTTGCCCATGAAGTTGCCGATCAGCACGCCGACGAGGTAAATCAGCATAATCGCGATAACCAACCCGGTCAGATTGAGATACCGATGATCCAGCCAGAACTGAGCGAGGTATTCCTTACGCAGATCAAGGCGCACCGATTCATCTGATACCGAGTCTCGAATATCGCGTGACGCTCGTATATCGAGCACGCGATCGTCCGTCACCTGGAACCATTCAGGGATCTTGTCCTCATCGAGCACGCGAGGTACGACCCAGATCACCGCGAATCGGGTCGCACGATTGATCGGCTGGGCAACATTGTTGAAAACAAACCCAAAGGCCTGCACCAAGAGCCAGAGCGTCACCGCAGTCGGCAACAGAATCGCTAACCC
>JAESSR010000337.1 GCA_016764015.1 Phycisphaerales bacterium | reverse complement strand
CAGCCGTCGGGCTCCGCGACGAACTCGTCATCCCCGGCGGCGAAAAATCAATCGCAGGCAATATCCGTGACCTCCGCGGCCGACGCAGAACCCACGACCTCGCCCGCTTCCTCTGCACCCTCGAACCCGAAGCCGGCACCGACTTCGCACAAGCCTGCAAACGCATCGCCATGACCCGCAGAGGCAAAGGCGTCATGATCGTCCTCTCCGATTTCCTCATGAAAGAAGGCTACGAAACCGGGCTCCGCCTACTCGTCGGGCGAGGCTACGATGTTTTCGCCATCCAAACCTTGTCCCCTCAAGAAGTCAACCCCGACCTCACCGGCGACCTCCAACTCCGCGACATCGAAGACGGCGACATGGCCGAAGTCACCATCTCCGCCCCCTTGCTCAAAAAATACAAAGAGAACTTGTCGGCGTACTGCCAAGGCCTCCGAGACTTCTGCGCCCGCCGAGAAATCACAGCCCTCACCATCCAAACCGACACCCCCATCGACACCCTCCTCCTCGACTACCTCAGAAAGCGAGGGGTGCTGCGATGAAGGTTGTTCGTTCCATCACTCTGGGCATTCTTGCTACGGCCATGCTCGCAGGCTGCTGCAAAAGCCGGTCTCTTGTGAAATACAAAATATCCGATGAGGAAATCGATCGACTTGTCCGCGAGGAGTTTGATGGAGTTGTTTCGCTCAATGATCGCTTCCACACAGCGGCTTCAATGACCGATTGGAGTGGCATGTGGGGAATCCAGTGGAACGGGTATCCTGTCGTTCCTTGGGATCCAAGTAATCGCGAAATGGCGATCCCCCTTGCGAGTTGTTTGTATGGTGGGATGTACGCTTGGGATAAAGTAGTGATTCAGTTTGATGAAACGGGAGGCGTGAAATCTACTCGGCGTCAAGACCTAGAGAACCGAGGGGATTGGTTCTACAGCCGGGCGTTGGTTCCGGGAATATATGGCATTGACGATCCTTGGAAAGAGCTGTCGCCTCAGCTTGGCTCGACTTCTAAATACTTTGAGTCAATGGGTGGTGAACCCACAACAAAAAGAATTTCAGCCGAGTTTCCTAATGCGAACCGATACATCGGGATCGTGTATCGTGCCTACAGCAACACAGAAGAAAATATCACAGGACGGATTCAAATCGCCACCAATCCGCCTGTCGAGTTCGTTGTAGTAGACGAAAAATCTGCGAAGATGCACAAAAACTGGAAGGGTGGTGCATACATAGTTCAGAACAAAGATTTCGAGGTTCGATCAGGCAAGAAACGCCACGCTGAAGAACCGCCGTTTGATTTTGTGCCCAAGTTCGTCACCGAATATCAGTCCCTCATCGTTCTCGCACCCCACGATGGTGTAGACATCATCATCAACCTCATTCCCGCGGAGGGCGATTCATGATCTGGGCAACCCCAACCCTCGCCGCACTCGTCGCCCTCCTTCTCGACTACATTGCAAGCGCGGGGTGCTGAGATGAGTACTACAGCCACAACTCAATGGTGGAGAAAGCATTCAGTGAGTAGTTATATTGTCGGCGTGTTGACTGGATTGCTCATTGGTTTAACTCTCATCCCCGCCCTCACCAAAGACTACCCATCCGAAATGGTATTTGTAAATGTACACAATAAAAGTCAATCCAAGTGCTGGGTTTTGATTGAGGATACGAAAGGACAAAACCAAGGGCAAATAATTGACATTCAGCAGCTCACATCAATCCAAATATTTGCAGGCGAGTTCTACGAAGACAGATTCCCAGAACGCGTTCAGATCACCGTACTCTCCAGCGACTATCTGGTACTTGATACACGCTCATTCAACACCTCGATAAAAACTTCCGACGGCGAGTCGGCACAAATCATTGATCTGAAAATAACACAAGACGAATCCGGCCAACTTGCAGTAGTATATTTGGAATCGTCTAGCAACTCGGAGGCCACCCCATGATCTGGGCAACCCCATCCCTCGCCGCACTCGTCGCCGCCATCGCGATCCCTGCGCTCGTCATCCTCTACTTCCTCAAGCTCCGCCGAATCCCCCGCGAGGTCTCTTCGACGCTGCTCTGGAAGAAAGCCATCCAAGACCCCCAAGCCAACGCCCCCTTCCAACGCCTGCGTAAAAACCTATTGCTCTTCCTCCAACTCATCATCCTCACCCTCATCATCCTCGCCCTCGCCCAACCAAGATCCGCCTCGACCACCGCGATGGGTCGCAAGTACATCGTCATGATCGATCGCTCCGCATCCATGGCCGCCGTCGATGGTGAAGATGAGCTCGGCAGAAAATCCCGCCTCGCCGCCGCCAAGAAGCAAGCCATCGAACTCATCGAAACCATGCGCGAGCCCGGCATGTTCGCATCAGACGAAAAGGCCGACGAGGCAATGGTCATCGCCTTCGACGCCAACGCCCAGATCATCGCTTCGTTCACCTCCGATCAGACGAACCTCATCAACGCAATCAACTCGATCGAACAAACCGATGCCCCGTCGTCGATCGCCGAAGCCTACCGCCTCGCCCAAGCCCAACGCCCAAACCGCATCGTCAACGCGACCAACGAACTCGGCGAGATCACCGAATCACACGAACTCGACGAACTCAAAGGCGGCGAACCTTACTTCTTCCACCTCTTCTCCGACGGCCGAGTCTCCGATATTGATTCCGTCCGCGCCGAAGAAATCGACACCCAAACCACCTTTGAATACCACGCCATCGGCTCCCAAACCTCCAACAACATCGGGCTCGTCGCGCTCCGCTCCGAACGCGACTACGACACCCCATCGCAACTCTCCATCTTCGTCGGGGTGCAATCAACCGACACAATCCCCCGCACCGTCGATGCAGAGCTTTTGGTTTCAGGTGTGACGCGTTCAATCCGATCGATCGATCTACCAGCAGCCACCACCGATTCAACCACCGGGTACAAAACACCAGCCAGCGGCGGGGTGGTCTTTGAACTCGACGAACCCAACGGCGTCATCGTCCGCGTTCGTCTCGACACCAACGGCAACGAAAACCCCGAAGCCGATGTCCTGCTCAGTGACAACGAGGGCATCCTTGTTGTGCCGCCGGCCAAGCAAGCTGCGGTCGCGTTGGTATCCACCGGCAACCTGTTTATCGGTTCGGTGCTCCAAGGCTTGCCGCTCTCTCGCTATGACATTCTTTCGCCATCGCAGTACGAATCCAACCGCGAGACCGGCGAGAACGATGTCTACGACCTCGTAATATTCGACGGCTATCTCCCCAAGATGCTCGATCCAGAAGATTCGCTCAGTATTCTCGATCCCGGCCGATATTTGATCATCGGAAAAACACTCACGGGCGAACTCGGTGTCATCGACAACGGCGTCGGCCCGGGCGGCCCAATCATAGATTGGCGACGCACCCATCCGATCCTTCGAGACTTAACACTCGATCCGCTGTTGATGGCCGAGACTCCAAAGGTTGAAATCCGCGAAGGCTCAGGCGTGGTCTCGCTCGCCGAGACAGCATCTGGACCAGCGATTCTCGAAACAAGCTCCGGCGATGCCCGAGCGATCATGGTGCCATTCGAGATCACCAAAACCAACTGGCCTTTCGATGTCTCCTTCGTGGTGTTCCTAGCGAGCACGGTTGATTATCTCGGCACTGGTTCGATCGTCGCGATTGACGAGGACGAACGCCAGATCACGCCCGGCAGAGTGTTGAGCGATCGAATCCCACCCGATGCCACCGGTGTCCGGGTATTGATGCCCGACGGCTCACGCTCCGAAGAAATCATCCCATCCGCCGACGGACGAGTGGTCTATGGCCCGATTCAAAATGCCGGGTTGTATCGTTTAACCTGGCGCGGCACCGCTGCACCGACAGATATGGTGAATGACGGAACAATCACCCGCACCTTCGCGGCCAACCTGCTCAACCCATCAGAGTCCAATGTCAGCACCCAAAAAACCATCGCCTTGGCCAACCAGATCGTCACCGCCGAATCCATCACCCAACGCAAACGCATCAAAGACTGGTGGCCTTGGTTCCTAGGTGCCGCCCTTGCAATATTGATGTTCGAGTGGTG